>NZ_JBHZCY010000060.1:0-53135 GCF_042786665.1 Kitasatospora sp. NPDC059146
GCAGCGGCGTCACCCACGCCGCTGCCGGGCCCCTCGGCGCCTGCGGCCGCTCGCCGCTGCGGCCGGGTCAGCGCGTGCCGGTCAGTCGGTCAGTCGCTGACCGAGACCGTGGTCGTGCGGCCCGGGGCGAGGGTGACGGTGGCGGTGGTGTACGTCCGGCCGTCGACCGTCGTGGTGCGGGTCGGCTGCGGGTGGCCGTCGACGGTGAGGGTGGTGTGGGCGCCGGGGAAGCGGGCTTCCCAGGTGAGGCGGTCGGGGCCGGTGTCGGTGAGGGTGCTGCTGCGCTGCCCGTCGTGGCGGAGGGTGACGGTGCCGGAGCCGACGGGGATGTCGGCGACCTGGACCCAGCCGATGTCGGCGGGCAGCTGGGAGGTGGTGGTCAGGGCGTGGGCCGCAGCGTCGGGTTGGACGCCGAGGAGGCCCTGGACGGTCTGGGCGAGCAGGGTGAAGGGGAGCTCGGGGTAGTCGCCGTTGAGCATCCGGCCGCTGGCGTGGGTCCGGTCGACACCGCGGTAGATCTGCCGCATCCACTTCCAGGCGGTGGCGCCGTCGTGGTTGGCGAAGTAGGTGTCGGGCAGGTAGGTGAGGGCCTCGGCGTTGACGGAGGCCTGGGGGCCCGACTCCTGGGTGTCGATGTACCGGAGGTAGTCGTCGAGGCGGGGGCCGGGGGCGAGGAGCTTCTTCATCGGCATCAGCACGCTGGTCTCGTAGCCCCAGCCGCTGACCGGGCGGCCCTGGGTGTCGTAGCCGTGGACGAGTTCGGCGGGGTGGTCCGGGTCGGTGCTCCAGGTGGTGTTGACGTAGGTCCGCAGGGTGTCGGCGGCCTGCCGGTACCCGGCCGCGCCGGCGGTGTCGCCGCGGGCGGCGGCGAGGGTGGCGGCGGCGAGGTAGGCCTGGTACTGGGAGGCGAGGGCGTCGCCGGCCTCGGCGTAGGCGGTGGTGGCGTTCTCGGCGTAGCCGGCGGTGCCGGCGAAGATGCTGCCGCTGGTGGCCTGGGGGATCGGGACGCCGTGGTCGTCGATCGGCCCGGGGTGCCGGGTGATGAAGCTGCCGAGGGTGGTGCGGACGTAGTCGGTGAGGAGCGGGTCGTCGGCGTAGTCGCGGTCGCCGGTCCACTGGTAGGCCTCGCCGGTCTTCTGGACCAGTTCGAAGGGGGCGGGCAGCTCGCGGACGAAGCTGGTGGGGCCGTGGTAGTCGATGGCGGCGTTGGTCCTGGCGTCGAAGTTGAGCGCCCAGACCGGGTAGTCGCCGTTGAGGTCGGTGGCGGAGGCGGCGAAGGCGCGCAGCATGGTCTTGTTCTGGGCGTCGAGGCCGAGCAGGTGGGCGCCGACCAGCTGGTGGGCGAAGTCGCGGCTGTAGAAGGCGGAGCGGAAAGGGTAGCCGGCCCAGTAGGTGGTGTCGTAGGTGCCGGTGGAGGTGCCGCCGGTGTTGTTCTCGTCCATGTTCAGCACGCCGGGGGCGCCGGCCTGTTGGACCCAGCCGTTGGCCTTGGTCTTCGCCCAGTCGAACAGGGCCACCAGCTCGGGGTCGGAGGAGCTGATCCGCGGGTCGTTCGGGGCGGCGGGGGCCACGGACGCGTCGTCGACGTTGATCCAGCCGGACGGGGCGGAGCCGATGGCGAGGGTGATCCGGTCGCCGGGTGCGACCGTGACGCGGGGGAGGGTGTACCTGGCGTACACGGGTTGTTCGGGCAGGGTCAGGGACCGTACGACGGTGCCGTTGACGGCCACCGAGAAGCTGCCCCCGGCCGCGCCGGTGGCGATCCAGGCGGACAGGTCGTACGTCCCGGCGGTGACGGCGGTGAGCTGCCGGCTCACCCGGTGGTCGGGGCCCGCGTCGAGGTAGGCGAGGCGGCCGCCGTAGTGCGGGTTGTTGGTGGCGACGCCGGTGTGATCGGTGAACGTCCAGCCGGTGGTGCCCTGTTCGAAGCCGGGGTTGTCGAGGACCAGCGGCTCGGTGCGGGTGAGGGTCCAGCGCTGGTCGGGGGCGGAGTCGCAGCGGCGGGCCAGCACCGGCAGGTCGGCCCGGTCGGAGTGGTCGGTTCGGCCGGGGTGGTCGGCGGGCGTGGCGTGCGGCGCGGTGAGGCACTGGCCGTCGTCGAGGGCGGTCAGGGTGTGGCCGCCGCCGGGGGCCGGGGAGACGGCGAACCGTTCGTGGTCGGGGTGGCTGCCGCAGTCCTCGGTCACGGCGGTGCGGGCCCGTTGGTGCGCGGGGCCGGTGACGACCAGGCACTGCCCGGTCGCGGCGTTGACCAGGAGGTAGCCGGCGGGGGTCGCGGTCGCTCCCGGGGGCGGGGCGCCGGTCCGGCGCAGCTGCCAGCGCTGGCTCAACAGGCCCTCACAGGCGGCCCGGACGGCCGGGGTGCCGGGCCGGGCCTCGGCGAACCTCGGCCCGAGGCACCCGCCGCCCGGGGCCGCCCCGAGGACGTAGCCGCCGCCGTCCACCAGGGTGTCCTGGGCGGCCCGGGCCGGGGTCGCGGTGGTGACCTGGGCGCCGAGGACGGTGAGGGCGGTGAGGAGGGCGAGGCCGGACGGCAGTGCGGTGGCGCGGACACGGGGCGCGGGGGGCATGCGGGCTCCTTGACGGGGACCTGAGCATTTGAACGTTCAAAATCGCGGCAAAAGCCTTGACCCATGTGATCGGTGACATGTGTTATTTCACATGTCGCATCGGAAGCCGTCAACGGAAAGCGCACGGGCGGCTGCCAGTCCCCCCGATTCCGACCGAGTGTCACCCCCGACCAAGAGCACCCCTGACCGAGCGTCACCCCCCACGCACCCCCACCACCCCCACAGGAGCGCACGTGCGCCTTCTCCCACGCCGCCTCGCGGTACCCCTGCTCGCTTCGGCCCTCGCCGTGACCGGCCTCGGGGCCCTCACCCTCGGAGCGGCCACCCCGGCCGCCGCGCTCGGCAACGGCAACGCCCTCACCCCGCCGATGGGTTGGAACTCCTGGAACTCCCTCGGCACCGAGGTCACCGAGCAACAGGTCGTCCAGACCATCGACTTCATGGCCGCCAACGGCCTGGTGGCGGCCGGCTACAACACCGTCACGGTCGACGACGGCTGGTCGCTCTGGCATCGCGACGGTCAGAGCGCCGACTTCGTCCGGACGCCGTACGGCTCGATGCAGCTGTACGACACCGCCGGGAACCCGGTCGCCGGGACGGACGGCACCGGCAACGACCCCACCTCCGGCCACCTCGTCCCGCGCCCCGACCACTTCCCCTCGCAGACCGTCGACGGCCGGACCGTCAACGGCATCCAGTACCTGGCCCAGTACGCCCACGGCAAGGGCATGAAGTTCGGGCTCTACGCCACGGACACCTACGAGACCTGCCAGATGCACCCCGGCAGCCTCGGCCACGAGGCCACCGACGCGGGCGACTTCGTCTCCTGGGGGGTCGACTACGTCAAGTACGACGACTGCCCGTACGGGCCGCAGATCACCGGCCCGGACGGCCACGACTACGCGACCCAGGGCGAGGGCAAGGAGCTCACCCGCTCCGTCTACGCCCGCGTCCAGACCTTCCAGCGGGCCCTCGACGCCGCCTCCGCCGCCCAGGGCCGCCCGAAGGTCACCCTCAGCGTCTCCGCCCAGCCCGCCCACACCGGCGTGCCCTACCTCCTCGACCCGGCGGACCCGGCCCGCACCGACCCGGTCGTCCGGGCGGCGGGGACGGCGCCGTTCAGCGCGCCCGGCTACGCCCCGACGGGCGTCTGGTGCGGCCAGGTGGCCAACCTGTGCCGGATCGGCGGGGACCGGGACAGCGAGCTCGACGGCGTGCTGTGGAACGGCCAGTTGCAGACGGCCCTGCGCTACCCCGGGAACGTGCGCCCGGGCAGCTGGAACGACCTCGACATGATGTACACCGGCTGGAACGACGTCTACGGCCTCTACGGCACCACCGACACCTGCACCTGCCACAAGCCGTTCACCGACGACGAGTCGCGCACCGAGACCTCCGTGCTCGCGATGCTCGCCGCCCCGCTGATCTCCGGGGCCGACCTGCGGACCGCCGCCCAGTCGCAGCACACCGACGGCGGCCACACCTGGTCCACCGGGATCGGCGCGTCGAGCCTGGCGGTCCTGGAGAACCGGGACGTGGTCGCCGTCGACCAGGACGCGCTGGCCCAGCCCGCCACCCTGGTCGGCGCCGCGCCCACGAGCAGCACGGCGCCGGTGGTGCTCAAGCGGCAACTGGCCGACGGGAGCACCGCCGTCCTGCTGGTCAACCAGGACCCGGCCGCCGCGCACACGATCGGCACGGACCTCGCCTCGCTGGGGCTGACCGGCGGGTTCGGCTACAAGGAGCTGTGGTCCGGCGCGACCGGCACCGTGACCGGCAGCGCCGCGGTCGGCGGCACCTGGGTGCCCGCGCACGGCGTCGCGATGTACCGGCTCACCCCGCAGGCCGCGACCGGCCCGGCGACGGTCGTGGACGACGGCAAGTACCACGCCCTGGGCACGGGCGGCTCCGGCGGCCCGGTGCTGGAGGTCGCGGGCACGTGCAGCGCGCCGCTGGGCGCGGCCGCCGACGTCAACACCTGGTGGCCCACCCACACGTCGGAGCAGTGGATCTTCACCGGCAACCCGGACGGCACCGTGCGGATCAGCGATAACTGCGACACCGCCACCCACGTCCACACCGTCCTGGCGGCGGGCACCTCGCCGGGAGGCAGCGCCTACCTGCTGAACTACTCGCCGGGCAACCCGTGGCAGGAGTGGCGGGTCGTCCGGAACACCGCGACCGGGGTGCTCACCGTCACCAACGTGGCCACCGGGCTCGCGCTCGACGCGGGCGGCGGGGCGGCGGGCACGACGGTGACCACCGCGGCGCCGAACGGCGCTGCGGCGGGGCAGGGTTGGAGTGTCCTCTCGTAGCCCCGACCGCGTGACGTGACCGGGTGACGTGACCGGGTGACGCACCGCCGGGGCCGGGCGCCGGGGTCCGTGGTGGGATGATGGCCCGGACGGTTCCGCAGGTGAGGGGTGGCGCGGCGCATGAGCAGCAGGTTGCGGGTGCTGAGGCAGCAGAACCGGCTGAGCCTGGAGGCGCTGGCCGAGCAGGTCGGCGTCACCAAGAGCTACCTCTCCAAGGTCGAGCGCGGCCTCAGCGACCCGTCGATCTCGACCGCCCTCAAGCTGGCCCGCGCCCTCGGGGTCGACGTCGGCCGGCTGTTCTCGGACGAGGTCGAGCCGGAGCTGGTGACCGTGGTCCGCGCCGGGGAGCGGACCCCGATCGCGGGCGGGGCCGGCCCCGGCGCCCCGCACTACGAGGGCATCGCGACCGGCCTCAGCGGCAAGCGGATGGTGCCGTTCGTGATGTACCCGCCGACCGACGCCACCGGTTCCCCGTTCAAGTCGCACCCGGGGGAGGAGTTCTTCTTCGTCCACGCGGGCGCGGTGGAGCTGGAGTTCCCCGAGCGGACGGTGGAGCTGGGACCGGGGGACAGCGTGTACTTCAACTCGGCGGTGCCGCACCGCTGCCGGAGCACCGGTCCGGAGCCGGCCCACATCCTCGTGGTCATCCACGACGAGCAGGACGGCACCGTGGACCGGGTCCCCAGCCTGCCCTGAGCGCCGCTGTTGCCCGGTTCCCCTGTTCCCCGGCGGGGGTTCAGCCGGTGGCGTCCGCCAGCAGCCGGGCCAGCTCCGCCCGGCGCTCCTCCGCCAGCGGCAGCAGCGGCGGCCGGGGCTCGCCGACGTCCAGGCCGAGCAGGGAGAGGCCCGCCTTGACCGTGGTCGGCAGCCCGCCGCGCATCAGGAACTGCAGGACGGGCAGCTGGCGGTAGTACACCTCGCGGGCCGCGTCCAGATCGCCCGTGCGCACCGCCCGGTACAGCTCCAGCGGGAGTTCGGGGATCAGGCAGGGCGCGGCCGTGCACCAGCCGCTGGCGCCGGCCGCGAAGGCCGCCAGCGCGAGCGGGTTGGAGCCGTTGTAGAACGGCAGCGCGCCGTCGGAGAGTTGGGTGAGGCGGTGCATCCGCTGGATGTCGCCGCTGCTCTCCTTGACCATGGTGATGTTGTCGACGTCCCGGACCAGCCGGTGGATGAGCTCCGGCGGGAGGTCGACCCCGGCCGTCCTGGGGTTGTTGTAGATCATGATCGGGATGCCGACGGCGTCGGCGACGGCGGTGTAGTGCCGGGTGATCGCCTCTTCGTCGAGCGTCCAGTAGGAGAGCGGGAGGAGCATCACCACGTCCGCGCCGGCCTGTTCGGCGAAGCGGGCGCGGCGCACGGCGCTGCGGGTGGTGAGGTCGGCGATGCCGACGACGGTGGGGACGCGGCCCGCGACGGCGGAGACGGAGGCCTCGGCGACGGCGTACCACTCCGGGTCGTCCAGGTAGGCGCTCTCGCCGGTGGAGCCGAGCGGGGCGACGGCGTGGCAGCCGGAGACGACCAGACGGTCGATCAGTGCCGTGAGCCCGTCGAGGTCGAGGCCGCCGTCGGTGCGGGAGAACGGGGTCACCGGGTACGCGATGATCCCTTCCAGGGTGGTCGCCATGTCAGGACTCCTTCCGGGCGGGTGCGGCGGGTGCGGTGCGTGTAGCGGGTGCGGCGGTCGGGGTGGTGAGGGCGTCGCCGTGGCCGGCGCGCAGGGCGCGGCGGGCGTAGTAGGCGAAGTTCGCCTGGCCGCGCTTGGGGGTGGAGATCCA
Source organism: Kitasatospora sp. NPDC059146 (assembly GCF_042786665.1). Taxonomy (NCBI): domain Bacteria; kingdom Bacillati; phylum Actinomycetota; class Actinomycetes; order Kitasatosporales; family Streptomycetaceae; genus Kitasatospora; species Kitasatospora sp. NPDC059146. Next base: position 6,661 of record NZ_JBHZCY010000060.1, read on the forward strand.
GTCGTGGGCCTCCTGGGCGAGCAGGCCGGGGATCTCCTGGATCTTCCCGGCCGCGCTCGCCAGCAGCTGGAGCTTGGCGGCCCGCTCGAAGAGCAGGGCGAGGGTGCAGGCCTCCTCGACCGTACCCGTGGCGACCAACTGGCCGTGGTGGGCGAGCAGCAGGGCGCGCTTGTCGCCGAGGGCCGCAGAGATGATCTCGCCCTCCTCGTTGCCGACCGGGATGCCGGGCCAGGTCTCCAGGAACGCGCAGTCGTCGTACAGCGGGCACATGTCCATGTGCGAGACCACGAGCGGGGTCTCCAGCATGGACAGCGCGGAGATGTGCAGCGGGTGGGTGTGGATGATGCAGTTGACGTCGGGTCGGGCGCGGTAGACCCAACTGTGGAAGCGGTTGGCCGGGTTGGCCATGCCATCGCCCTCCAGGACGGTGAGGTCCTCGTCGACGAGCAGCAGGTTGTCCTCGGTGATCTCGTCGAAGCCGAGGCCCAGCCGCTGGGTGTAGTAGGTGCCGGGGCGTTCGGCGCGGGCGGTGATCTGCCCGGCGAGGCCGGAGTCGTGCCCGGCGTCGAACAGGATGCGGCAGGTGAGCGCGAGCTTCTGGCGCACCGTCCAGTCGTTGTCGGGTATCGCGGTCTGCATCCGGTGGTGGGCGAGTTCCACCAGTTCGGACTTGCCGGCCTCGAAGGTGTCGGTCATGGCCGTGGCTCTCCTCGGTGACGTGACGCGGTGGTGTCGCGTACGGTCGGGTGCGGTCAGGTGCGGCTGGCGTGCCTGTGGTTGTGCCTGCGGGTGTTCCTATGGGCGTGCCGCAACCGGGTGACACCTCGTTCACTGTAGGACACAAGGTGTCCTGCGTCCATGTCGCCTGCCGGAGAGGGCAGTTCAGCCGGCGGACCGGTGCTGGTGTCGTCGCTGGAACTGCCGGTGCCGTCGCCGCCGTCGGGCGAGCGCGATCAGCGCCGCGCACAGCGCGGTGGCGGCCAGCAGGAGCAGCCAGTTGCGCAGGTACGGCAGCGGTAGCACCGTCGGGTTGCCGGAGTCGCGGCCCGCCCGCAGGACGGCGGGCAGGCCGACGGCGGTCAGCGCGGCGGCCACCACCAGCCAGCCGCGCAGCACCCAGCCGGGGGCCGGGCCTGGCGCGCGGAGGGCCGGGCCCGCTGCGCGGAGTGCGGCCGCCACGGCGGCGCCCGCCAGGCAGGCCAGCGGCAGCCACAGCCCGTCGTGCAGGACCAGGGCGCCGACGGCCCACCACAGCACCCCCGCGGGCTCGGTGACGTAGGCGTCGTCGAGCAGCCCGTACAGGCCGACGCCGGTCAGCGTCAGCCCGGCCGCCAGGGCCGCCCCGCGCAGCCAGGTCGCGAGCGCGGTCATGCCAGCACCTCGATCCGGGCCACCCACTTGGTCTGCAGCACGCCGGGCCGGTTCGGCGCGATGATCCGCGCGGGGAAGCCGTGGTCCGCGCTGAGCTCCTCGCCGTCCACCCGCAGCGCCAGCAGGGTGAGCGGGTCGGCGGCGTACGGGGCGGGCAGCTCGGACACCCGGTACGGCCCCTCGGCCTCCAGCGAGGTGACCCGTACGGCCGCTCCCGGCGGCGCCCCGGCCCGCGCCAGCAGGTCCGCCACCCGGACCCCGCCCCACCGGGCGCTCACGCTCCAGCCCTCGACGCAGGCGATCGGCAGCACCGCCTCGTGCTGGGGGAGTCGGCGCAGCTCGGCGAGCCCGATCCGGAACGGCCGGGGGCCGTCGACCACCAGCCGCCAGTCGGCGGGCACGGTCACCGTCCCGGCCTGGGCGGCCGTACGGTTGACCGGCAGGCCGCCCGCCCCCTGGCCCGGGCGGCGCGGGGCCAGCAGGTCCACCGCGCGCAGCCAGGGCACGGTCTGCCCGGCGGTGGTGAGCGTCACCGCGCCGACGGCCGCTCCCACGGCGGTCAGGAACCCCCGGCGCCCGGCCACCGCCGGGGTACCCCGGGCGCGCCAGTGCCGGGCGACGAGCGGTGCCTTGACGGCCAGGTGGACCAGCAGGCCGCCGATCGCGAGCCAGGCCAGCCAGAAGTGGGTCTGGCGGAACGGGAACGGCCAGGGGTACCACTGGAGCGTGTTCAGGAGACCGGTGCACAGCTCCAGCAGCACGGCCGCCACCAGGACGGCGATGCCCAGCCGCTCCAGGGCGTGCAGCATGCTGCGGGCGGGCGGCCAGTCGAACAGCCGGGGGTAGACCGTCCACAGCTTCGCGCCGGTCAGCGGGATCGCGGCGATGCCGCTGATCACGTGCAGTCCCTGGGTGATCCGGTAGCCGTCCACGGGCCGGGAGGGCAGGTGCGGTGCGAGCCAGTGCGGCGGGTCCTGGAGGAGGTGGCTGGTCAGGCCGGTCAGGAAGCAGACCAGCAGGGCCGCGCCGAGCCACCGGCCGAGCACGACGGCCGTGCGCGGCTCGTGCAGCGCGGAGGTGAACGTGCCGTCGCGGAAGGGGCCGCGTCGCAGGGAGTCGGGCGGGGGAGGGAGCGGGCGGTCGAGGCGGCGCCGGGCACCGGAGGGCTTGGAATCCACCCGTCCATCGAAGCGCGCCGGACGTGCCGTGAGGTGCTGCGACGTCCTTACGGAATGCGAACGGCGCCGACCAGGGGGAGGCCCGGTGGGGCCGCGAGGGCCCTCGGTGTTCGGTCTTGGGGAACCGGACCGTGCCCGTTCCGGTGGGGCGAAACGGGCCGGCACCGGGAGCCTCATGCTCGTCACGGCTGCCAACGTTCCGCCAACGAATCACCAATGCCCCGCTGGTGACGGAAGTCTGGTGTGACGAAAGCCTGGTGACGAATGGTCACCGCACGTAGGGTCCACCCATGAACGACGAGATCACGACCACGTGCGGCAACAGGTTCTACTCGTTCGACGGTCGGATTCTGGAGATCTTCGGCAGTGACCCCATCCGCTTCCACGTCCGGTACCTGCACCTGAGCGTCACCGGCCCGGACCGGAAGGGGAAGCGGACGGTGGAGATCGCGCACGGCCGGCCGGAGGCGCCGGGGGCCCGCTACGTCTGGACGTACACGGCCGCCGAATGGGAGCAGGCCCAGGGCCTGGTCGAGCTGCTGGAGGCGGTGCAGGCGGCCGTCGACTCCGCTGCCGCCGTCTCCGTCTCCGGCCCCGGGCCCGGAGACGGTTCCGGTTCCGGGCCGGGGTGATGCGGCCATCGGGTCGACATGCCCGTACCCACCCGCTCCCCGGGTCGTTGCTCCTGGCACGCAGGGACCGGTCCCTCGTCAGGGCGGCCGGACCGACGGGCAGCGAGCCGCGGCAGCCGAGCTGCGGCAAGCGAGCTGCGGGAAGCGGAAGCGAACGAGGGGTGCGACATGGGGCGAATCACGAGGCGGGGCTTCGTCGCGGGCACGGCGGCGGCACTCGGAGGGCTGGCCGCGGCCGGCCCGGCGCTCGCCGCAGGCCGGGGCGGGCCGCAGCAGAAGCCCCTGCGGGCGACGGCTGAACGGCGGGACGGCGCGCGGGACTTCCGCGGTGTCTGGCTGGCGACGGTGGCCAACCGGGACTGGCCCTCCCGGCCCGGCCTCACCGCGGAGGCCCAGCGCGCCGAGCTCCTCACCCTGCTCGACCAGGCGCAGGAGCGGCGGCTGAACGCGGTTCTGCTCCAGGTCCGCCCCACCGCGGACGCGCTGTGGCCGTCCCCGTACGAGCCCTGGTCGGCCTGGCTCACCGGGGTGCAGGGCCAGGACCCCGGCTGGGACCCGCTGGGCACCGCCGTCCAGGAGGCGCACCAGCGCGGCCTGGAACTGCACGCCTGGTTCAACCCGTACCGGATCGCGACCCACGACGACCCCTCGCGGCTCGTCCCGACGCACCCCGCCCGGGTCCACCCCGACTGGGTGGTGAGCTACGGCGGGCGGCTCCACTACAACCCGGGCCTGCCGGAGGTCCGCAGCTTCGTGCAGGACGCCGTGCTCGACGCCGTACGCCGCTACGACGTCGACGGCGTCCACTTCGACGACTACTTCTACCCGTACCCGGTCGCCGGGCAGCGCTTCGACGACGACGCGGCCTACGCCCGGTACGGGGCGGACTTCCCGGACCGCGCCGCGTGGCGGCGCGACAACATCGACCTCCTGGTGCGGGAGACGGGCGCCCGGATCAAGGAGGCCAACGGCCGGGTGCGGTTCGGGATCAGCCCGTTCGGGGTGTGGCGCAACCGGGCGACCGACCAGCGGGGCTCGGCGACCACGGCGGGCATCGAGGCCTACGACGACCTGCACGCCGACACCCGGACGTGGGTGCGCGAGGGCTGGATCGACTACATCTGCCCGCAGCTCTACTGGAACATCGGCTTCGCCCCCGCCGACTACGCGGTCCTGGTGCCCTGGTGGGACGAGGTGGCCAGGGGCACCGGCGTCGACCTCTACCTCGGCGAGGCCCTGTACAAGGCGGGCGCGTCGGGCCAGCCCGCCGCCTGGCAGGACCCGGCCGAACTGTCCCGCCACCTCACCCTGGCCCAGGACTACGGCACGGTCCGCGGCCACTGCTTCTTCGCGGCACAGGACGTCGCGGAGGACCCCATCGGCGCCATGGCCCGCGTCGTCGCCGACCACTACCCGCCGTCCCCGTCCCCGTCCCCGTCCCGGGGCCGGGACCTGGACCGTCCGTGAGACCGTCCTGGTAGATGCGGACGGCGGCGTCCGCCCCCCTCACGACAGCCCGGTGCCGGAGCGGCGGCGCTCCACGGCGCGGACGAGGTCGGTGCCGATCTCCGCGAGGAAGTCCGCCGCCGTGTCGAGACGCTGCCCGGCCGGGGTGCTGGCGCCCAGCAGGTCGGCGCCGGTGCGGGCGAACTCGGCGAGCAGGGCGTTGCGTTGGGCACTGGCCAGCATCGAGCGGTACCAGACGTCGCCGTTGATGGTGTACTGCTCGCGGCGGCCGTGCTGCCCGTCCCGCTCGCGGCGGATCAGCCCCTGGTCCGCGAGGTAGCCCACGGCCTTGGACACCGAGGCCGGGCTGACACCGAGGCGCCGCACCAGGTCGGCCGCGCTCAGGCTGCCGCTGTCGGTGACGTACAGACAGCTGAGCACCCGGGCCACCATGCGGGGCAGTCCCATGTGGACGAGGAGGTCGGCGAAGCGGCCGGCGTAGTCGTCGACGGCCGCCGGGTCGCGCCCGTCCGGTGCGGCCGGGGTGCCCCCGGACGGTCGGGCGAGGCCGGGCCGGCGTCGGGCCCGGCGGGCGGTCGCGCGCTGGGCGGTCTCCGCGCGGTAGCGGCCGGGCCCGCCGTTGCGGGCGATCTCCCGGGTCACCGTGGAGGTGGGGCGGGCGATCAGCCGGGCGATCGCGGCGTAGTCCAGTCCCTCGGCGAGACCGGTCGCGATCGCGAGACGGTCCTGCGGGCTCAGCCTGGCACCCGGCACGGGTGGCTCCTCTCCTCGGGCCTTCGCACGAGTATCCGGATCCGGGCCGCGCGGTTGCAACCGCGTTTGCATTCGTCGGCATCGTCATTGCAATGATTGACCGTCACTGACCTGCTGTGACGCTGGCGTTGAAGCAATCAGATGTTGATGGATCCTCGAACTCGGCCGTACGTTCTTCACCGACGACGAAAGCCCGACCGACCAGGGGGACCCACCGTGAAGACCACCACCCGCACCGCCCTCGCCACCGGCCTCGCCACCGCCGTGGCCGCCGCCCTGCTGACCGCCACCGCCCCGGCCGCCCTCGCCGCCGCCCCCGATGCCAGGCACGGCGGCCACCAGGGACTCCAGGCCGCGCTCGACCAGGCGGTCACCGTCAACGGCCTGCCGGGGGTCACGGCCGAGGTCCGCGACCACGGCTCGACCTGGTACGGGCAGTCCGGCACCGCCGACCTGGCCACCGGGCAGAAGTTCAAGCCGCAGGACCGGTTCCGGATCGGCAGCACCACCAAGACCTTCGTGGCCACCGCGCTGCTCCAGCTGGAGGCCGAGGGGAAGCTGACGCTGGACGACAGCGTCGAGCAGTGGCTGCCCGGCCTGGTCGACGGCAACGGGTACGACGGGTCGAAGATCACCCTTCGCCAGCTGCTCAACCACACCAGCGGGATCGCCAACTTCGCGATGGACGAAACGGTTTCGAAGGAGTTCCGGGGCGAGGCCTTCCTGCAGCACCGCTTCGACCGGTTCACCCCGCGCCAGCTGGTCGGGATCGGCATCGGCGTGAAGCCCAGTTTCGCGCCCGGCACCAGCTGGGAGTACTCCGACACCAACTACGTGCTGGCCGCGCTGGTCGTCGAACAGGCCACCGGCCACAGCCTCGCCCAGGAGATCGCCGACCGCTTCGCCAAGCCCCTGCACCTCAAGAGCACCTACGAGCCCGCCGCCGACGACACCGGCATCCAGGGGCCGCACGGCCGCTTCTACTCCAAACTCGGCCCGTTCGACGCCCCGACGCTGCCCGTCCACGACGTCACCGAGCTCAGCCCGTCCTGGGGCTACGGCTCGGGGGACATGATCTCCACGGTGGGGGACCTGAGCACCTTCTTCCAGGCGCTGCTGGGCGGCCGGCTGCTGCCGCCGGCCCAGATGGCGGAGATGGTCACCATGAAGGACCCGAAGGCAGGCCCCACGGGGTGGATCCCGAACTCCCACTACGGCCTGGGAATCGGCTCGATCACGCTGTCCTGCGGCGAGGTGTGGGGGATGGGCGGGGCGATCAACGGCTCCTGGTCGTACACGTTCGGGAGCCGGGACGGCCGCCACATGATGTCGACCCAGGTCAACGGCGACTGGGCGAACGGCGAGGCGTGGGGGCCGGTCGCGGTCTTCACGAAGGAACTGGAGGCCGAGTTCTGCGGCGAGGGGAAGAAGTAGGGAACCCGGAACCCGGACAACACCGAGGAGTGGGACGTCGGCCCCACCGACTTCCCACTCCTCGGCCGTCGAGTGCGTCAGGCGCTCTGGACGGTCCCGATGTCCGGCAGCTCCACGAAGGTGACTCCTCTCGGGCCGAACCGCCGCGCGGCTTCGGCGAACCTCTCCGAGCAGAAGGCAACCCCGAGGAGCGGGATGGAGTCGAAGAGGAACAGGTCGCGCTCCGGCGGCGTCCCGAAGCGCAGTTCCCAGACCTTCTTGATCTGCCCGTCGCGGCGGAAGTCGATCCTCGACCCCGCGAGGTCGACCACGTCCTCGACCTTGAGCAGTTCGGTCCGGGGGAACTTCACGAAGTAGTAGTCCTTCGCGGGGATCCGCCTGCCCTTGCTGGACACCACGTTCAGCTTCGCGGCCTGCCAGCCACCGGTGTCGGTGGCCCGCATCAGGGCCAGGAACTCGCCGCTGACGACGTGCCCGTCGAACTGCGTGTGGAAGTCGAAGTCGTAGGCCCGGTCCTTCGTGATCAGCCACAGCTCGGCCGGCAGGTCGGCGAGCGGGGCGTCGCCCGTGGCGTAGTGCCAGGCGTACTGCATCGGCCGGTCGTGGCCGTCGTCCGAGAACTCCTCGTGGATCAACCCGTTGAGGAAGGCCGGGCAGCGGGCCTCGTCCTGGTACGCCAACGCGAAGTGCAAAGCGGTGATCCCCCGTCCACGGCCGGACGCGGAGCCGGCCCCCGCCCCCGTCGCCGCCAGCCTACCGATCAGTGCGGCCGCACGGGATTCGTGAATGCGGCGGTACCGGGCCTTCACCTCGCCGCCGGTCCTCCGTCTCGACCTACGAATATCGCTTGCAGGGCTGCCACGCCCGCACGAGCATCGGCCCATGCCTGTCGATCCGCACCTCTTCGCCGTCTTCCTCGTCACCACCCTCGTCGCGATGGTCACCCCGGGACCGGACATGCTGTTCATCCTCGGCTGCGGGATCCGCGGCGGCGCCCGTGCCGGGCTGCTCGCCACCGCGGGGGTCGCGACCAGTGAGGCCGTTCACATCGCGCTCGCCGCCGTGGGACTGTCCGCGTTCTTCGCCGCCGCGCCGACCGCGTTCACCGCGCTGCGCCTGGCCGGCGCCGCCTACCTGGTGTACCTCGGTGTGCAGGCGATCCGCCACCGCGGCCGGGAGCGGGTCGAGTCGGCGGGCGCGAACGGGGTCTCCGGCCGACGCGCTTACGTTCGCGGGCTGTTGACCAACTTGGTGAACCCGAAGATGGTCACGTTCACGATCGCGTTCCTGCCCCAGTTCGTCGACCCCGGCCTGGGTCGGGTCTGGCTCCAGTTCCTGCTCCTCGGGGCGGTCTTCATCGCGATCGAGTTCCTGGTCGACGGCACCGTGGGCGTGCTCGCGGGCCGGATCGGGGGCTGGCTCGACCGGCGCGCGGCCGCGCGCCGCCGACTCGACGTGGCGACCGGCGGCGTCTTCATCGGCCTGGGCGTACGTCTCGCGGTCGAGCGATAGGGCGTTCCGCACGGATCGACCACCCGTCGGCCCAGCTCAAGGGTGTGATCCTCAAGGCAACGAGGAGTGGGGAGTCGGCCCCACCCCCATACCACACCAGCGCCTGAGCGGCGTCCTCGCCGTGCGCTGTGCGTCCGAGCTCGGCGTCGCTGGAGTTGTCACCCCTGGGCATCCGGTTCTCCGGTCTCGCTCGATACTGTCGCCGGGAAGCAGATCGGCGGGTTCGTCCCACGCGGCGTTGTCGGCTGCCCCGGCTTTCGGGCCAGGAGGTAGGCCTGCTGGCCCTGTCGGGGCCTCTCGCTCCGCGAAGACCACCGGCAAGAGCTCCGGAGGGGTGTGGACGGTCGAGTACCAGGCGAGGATGCCGCCGAGAGTGCCGTCCGGCAGGTCCAGGTCGGTCATCGACCCTTCGTCGAACTGCAGGTCCGGGTGCGTGCGACGGGCGACGGCAACGGTCTCCGGCGACAGGTCGATGCCGAACGCGGTCAGCCCGAAGGAGTGCAGGTGTGCCGTCACGTGGCCGGGCCCGCAGCCGAGGTCAGCGACGGGCCCGGCGTCGACGGCCCGGGTGAGTTCGGCGAATGTGCTGATCATCGCGCGGCCGTACAGGTCGCCCTCGAACGCGGGTGGCACGAGTTGGGCGTAGTCGACGGCAACGGTGTCGTAGGCCACCCGAGTGGCGTGTCGGTAGGTCGGCTCGGTCATGGCTGAGGACGGTAATGCCTGCCGAGGGGCGTCGCGCTGGCGCCGGTGTACGCGGCTCGGTGAGTTCGGGTGCCGGGTGCCGGGTGCCGCCCGGTGTGATGGTGTGCGGCACGCCGCCGTCGGAGCAATCGGGGCGCGAGGGCCGGCCGGTCGTCACGCTGGGCCGGGTGATCACGCTCCGGAGCAGGGATGCCACCGCTGCACGGGTCGCGTGATCCAGCACCCCGAAGCCCCACCTCCAGCCAGCACATCGGGAGACACCAGTGATCGGACACCACGCCCCAGGACATCCCGTCGTCGCAGGAGAGGCGGGCGTCCACGTTCGTGCGCGGTGGTGGCGGGCCGGGGTGGTGGCAGGGGTGTGCGTGGCGCTGGCCGGTACCGGGGTGATCCCCGCGACCGCTGCGGCGACGGGGTTCGCGCCGGGCACCACCCCGGTGCGGACCCGAGGGGCCGACCCGGTGGTCACCTTCGCCTTCACCGGCGGCTCGCAGAGCCTCACCATCCCGGCGCAGGCGGTGGTCACGATCACCGCCGACGGTGCGGGCGGCGGCGACAACACCGGTACCTCCTGTTCCGTCACGGGGACGGGCGGGACGGGGGCGCGGGTCGTCACCACCCTCCCGCAGACCACCGCCCCGACGACGGTCACCGTCAACGTCGGCGGCGCGGGCGGCAAGGGCTGCAACGGCACGGGGACGGGGGGTGCCGGCGGGTTCAACGGCGGAGCTCCGGGTGGGGGCATCCCGGTCACCGGCTTCCGGGCGGAAGGGCCGGGCGGGGGCGGTGCGTCCAGCGTCAGCGTGGGCTCCTTCCTGGTGGTCGCCGGGGGCGGCGGTGCCGCCGGGGGTACCGGGGGCAGCCTGAAGGGCGGCGACGGGGGCAACGGCGGGACGACACCCGACGCCACCGGCGGTACGGCGGGAAGCGCGACCGGCCCTGGAGCCGCGCCGGGGCAGGGCGGTGGCGGCGGCAGCACCAGCACGAACACGGGTGGTCCGGGCGGGGCGGCCGGCACCGTCGCGTTCTGCAACGCCACGACGGGTGCGCCGGGAAGCGGGTTCGTCGGTACCGCGATCGGCACCGGCGGCACCGGCGGGGCGATCGACGGCGGCTGTGCCGCCACTGCCACCGGTGCGGGGGGTGGCGGGGGCGGCGGGTACTTCGCCGGCGGGGGCGGCGGCAGCGCTGCCGTCAACAGGACCGGCACCCTGGCGAGCGGTGGCGGTGGTGGTGGCGGGAGCAGCTTCGCGACCCCGTCGGGGACCGGGACGTCCTACGCGGCCTCGACGATCGGGACGGCGAACCAGAACGGCCAGGTGATCATCAGTTACACCGTGGGCAAGCCGGTCACCACGACCATGACCGCGATTCCCCGGAGCACCCGGATCGGTTCGCCGGTCGTGCTCAGCGACACCGTCTGCCCCGGCGCGGGCTCCACGACCAGGCCCACCGGAACCGTCACGTTCACCGACACCACCACCGGGACGGCCCTCGGCACGGGACGCCTGTTCCTCTCCCTCGGCAGGTGCGCCGCCGGCGGGACGGTCACCGCCTTCCGCACCGCAGGCACCCACACCGTCACCGCCGTCTACAGCGGCGACTCGGTGTACCAGGACAACGCCGCCGACCCCGAGACCATCACCGTGACGGTGAGTCCCTGATCGGAACGCCGCCGCAGCACCGGAGGCAGACCCTGCCTCCACCGGTGGCGGGAGGAACTGGACTCCGCCACCTCCCCGTTCACCTGGTGGTGGGGCACCCTGGCCGATGAGCGGGCCGCCTGGCTGGAGACGAAGGAGTGGCCGGCGCAGCGGCGCCGACCGGCAGTTCGGCCTCACCGGCTGCCGGCCCGCGCGGCTCAGGCGTGGCCGGTGGTGTTGCCGGTGGCGTGGTCGGGGGCTTGGCCACGGGTGTAGGAGGCGAGGCGGTCGGCCAGGGCGGCGACGAGGGCGCGTAGTTCGTCGGGCCGCTCGATGGCGAACGGCCGGTCCAGTGAGGCGAGTACGGCGGGCAGCCAGTCGAGCCGCTCCGCCCGCAGCTCGACAGTCCGCCAGCGCTCGGCCGTCGCGTCGTCCTGGAGGGCGACGCCCTCAGCGGCGTCGTCCGCCAGGCGCGCGACGCTCGCCGGGAGCCCAGCGCGGATCTGCCCGACCGTCCCGTGGATCCGGACCGTCACCTCGTACCGGTAGTCGGCCGTGGCGAACGCCGACAGCACGCGGTCCGCCGGATCCGGGCCGTCGGGCACGTCGAAGGAGCCGGGCAGGGTGCGGGCGTCCGCGATCCGGTCGAGGCGGAAGGTCCGGTCCTCGTCGATCAGGGCGTCGCGGCCCGTGACGTACCACCGGCCCGCGTGGGCGACGATCCCGTACGCGTGCAGGGTGCGCTCGGTGCGGCGCCCGTCGCGGCCGGTGTGGTGGAGGGAGACCGGTCGGCGGTGGCGGACGGCGTCGGCGAGGGTGAGCAGGACCTCGGCGTCCGGGGTGTCGAACTCGCCGGGCCGGTCCGTGAAGGCGAGGGCGTCCAGGAGCGAGTCGAGCCGGCGGGCGAGGTGCTGGGGCAGTACCCGGCGGATCTTCGCCGCCGCCGTCTCGCCCGCCGTGCGCTCCGCTGTGCTCAGGCCCGCGCGGCGGCCGGCGAGCAGGCCGAGCAGGACGGCCAGCGCCTCGTCCTCGCCGAGCATCAGCGGGGGCAGCCGGTACCCGGGGGCGAGCCGGTACCCGCCGTAGCGGCCGCGCACCGACTCCACCGGGATGCCCAGCTCGCTCAGCTGGTCCACGTACCGCCGCACGGTGCGCCCCTGGACGCCGAGCCGGTCGGCGAGTTCGGCGACGGTCCGGGTGCCGCCGGACTGCAGCAGCTCCAGCAGGGTCAGTACGCGGGCGGTGGGTCGGGGCATGGTCGAAGCCTAGGCGGAATAGAGGACCGGTTCTGTCCGGTATCCCGCCTAGCCTGCGACGTGCAGGTTCCCGAGTCCCGTTTCAGGTTCAGCCAAGGAGATCCCCATGGACTTCGTCTCGATCCGCGTCATCACCGCCGACGTCGCCCGCCTCGTCGCCTTCTACGAGCAGGTCACCGGGGTGCGGGCGGTGTGGGCCACCGAGGACTTCGCCGAACTGGGGATCGGCGGGGCCACCCTCGCGATCGCCGGCACCCGTACCGTCCCGCTGTTCGCCCCCGGCTCGGCCCGCCCGGCGGACAACCACAGCGTGATCACCGAGTTCCTGGTCGACGACGTGGACCGCGTCCACCGCAATCTGACCGCCGTCCTCACCGAGGTGGTCGCCGGTCCCACCACGATGCCCTGGGGCAACCGGTCGCTGCTGTTCCGCGACCCCGACGGCAACCTGGTCAACTTCTTCACCCCCGTCACCCCGGCGGCGCGGCAGAAGTTCGCCCGCTGAGCCCGCTGAGCCCGCTGCCCGCCGAGCCCGCTGCCAGGGGAGGCCCGCCCCTGGCCCCCGCGAGTCCGGTTCGACAGAATGTTCCGGTGACGAACTGGACCCGGATCCTGACGATGACCCGCAGCAACTTCCGTGCGGCCGACCCGGTCGAGCGGTGGACCGCCCGGGCGGCCTGGGCGCTGCTGACGGCGACGGCCTGGCTGCTGGTGATGTTCACGACCGTCTTCGGGGCCGAGGTCGCCGGGGTCCCGATGGGCACCGTGAGGTGGCTGGCGATCGTGCTCACGGTGGCGGTCCCCGCCGTCTCCTGGGCCGCCGTCACCTCCGGCGGCCCAGGCGGCCCCGGCAGCCGCAGCGGGACGTCGGCGTTGACGGTCGCGCTGCTGGTGGCGGCCGTCCTGCTCGTCATCGCCTTCGTCTGAGAGGTCGGGGGAGAGCGACGGGAGGGGCCGCGGGTTACGCCTCGCCGGCCAGGAGGCGGGCGTTGACGGTGGGGTGGCCGGCCTGGGCGAGGGGGAAGGCGGTGCCGACCTTCTCGGAGTGCCCGGGGACGTCGATCCGGACGCTCAGGGTGCGGTCCAGGACCTGCTCCCTCGTCAGCCGGAAGTCGATGTTGACGGTGGCGTGCTTGGCGCACGTCTCGCACTGGCGCGGGTTGTTCGGCTGGAAGAAGAACCGCTTCGCGACCGGCTCGCCGTCGGCGAGCAGGCTGACGACGAACGAGCCCGGGATGTTCAGCCGGTTGATGCCCTTCACCCGCACCGAGACCGGGTCCGCGCTGCGGAAGGAGAAGGTACGGGCGGCGTCGATGCTGCCGGAGAGGTTCTCCATGAGGGTCTCCGCGGGGGCGGGGGGCAGGTCCAGCCGGTCGTACCCGATGTCGGTGGCGATGGTCTGGTCGGCGGTCGCGGTGAACGGCGGCAGCGGGTTGAAGTTCGGGTCGGTGAGCCAGCTGTCGTCCCCGCCGGCGAGGGTGGTGCGGAACCCGGCCAGGGTGGTCGCGGTGTTGAGGTGCTGCCAGCGCAGCCACAGCCGGTCGATGTTGCAGTGGAAGAACCAGAAGACCGGGTCGAAGGCGGAGACCTCCTGGACGCCCATCGTCGGCCCGACCGATCCGTGGCCGCTGTCGTGGGCCTGGATCGAGAACTTCTGGTAGCCGTTGATGTCGGACGCGCCCCAGAGGGACTGGGCCATCGACGTGGCGATGTCGTCGAGGACCCCGAAGCTCGTCACGTTCGCCGTGATCTCGGCGACCGGGTAGCGCTCGGTCGTGTACGGGAAGAGCCCGGTGACCGGCGGCGTCGCGGTGGCGCCGGGGTCGGCCGGCAGGACGTACTGGTCGAACGGCGGGTGCTGGAGGCGGTCCGGCAGCGGGGTGGAGATGTCCCAGTAGGGGAGCGTCACGTCCTGGCAGCCCGGGACGGAACGCAGCGCGTCCTCGAACTCGCGCAGGTAGACGCGGTGCCAGGGGTTGAAGCGGGGCTCGTGGTGCAGGCACCAGGCCTTGGGGAGCCCGTGCTGCCCGGCCAGGGTGAAGTAGCCGTCCGGTGCGGTGCTGGAGCGGGCCATGACGCCGTTGAACGCCGTTGTCAGGAGGGCGAATTCGGCGTCGGTGAGCGTGGTGACGTCCTTGCGCAGCCGGGCCGGGGCCGCCCCGCCGGGCGGCGTCGTGACCGGTGTCGAGGTGCCGAGCGGGAAGCCGTTGACGATCCAGTTCTTGAAGGTCTGCGAGCGGTTGGCGCTCCACTTGCCCGCCGCGTCCGGGGGCATGCCCGCGTTGGGCGGCGAGGTGTGGGCGAAGATCGTGAGGGCGTTCTGCTTCACCCCGTCGTAGGTGCCGAGGTCGATGCCCTTGGTGGCCATGTGGGCCACGTCCTCGGGGCGGAAGTAGGTGCGGATGTCCGCCAGGTACGTCGGCGCCGCGACGACCGGATCGGGGTCGGGGGTGGTCGGGGGTGTGGTCACGGGTCCTCCGGCGGGCTCGGGGCGGGTGCTCGGGTCGGCTGCCGGGCGCGGCGTCGGCGCCCTCGAACAGCGATCGCGAGTATGCGGGAGCCCGAAAGGTCTCTGTACGACCGACACGTGCCCGGGTGCGGAGATACGTCGACCGGCCGTCGGAGCGTGACCCGGTCCGGGTGCGCGGCGCGGGGCCGGTGACCTCGCGGTTCGACGACATCGATGTAGACCGGAGCCGCCGACCGTGGGTAGGGTGTGGCTGCTCCCGCCCGTCCGCGGCACCGCGTGCCCGTGGTCCTCGCGCCCTCCGCGCGTTCCGTACCGCTCACCGCCGGTACGACTCGGCCCGGCGCGGGCATGGGCGTCGGCACTCCGGGGCCCGGACCGGAGGTGGTGCAGCCCTCTCCCAGCGATTGGATGGCACGTGTACGACGGGCGGAAGGGATCGTCGAGTCCCTTCGAGCAGACGGTCTACCTGCTGTCCGCGGCCGGCCGGGCGGCGGACGGCCTGCTGGCGGACCGCTGGCGGGCCCGGGGGATGGGTCAGACCCACCTGTCGGTGCTCGCGGCGCTGTCCCGGCAGGGCGCGCACGCCCGGCCCGACCTCGCCGCCCGGCTGCGCCTGCCGGAGGCGGAGGTCTCCGGGGCGCTCGACGAACTGCTGGCCGCCGCGCTGGTGCAGTCGATGGTCGTCCAGGTCAACGGCCGCCACGAGGTGGTGACCCTCACCGCTGCGGGCGAGGCCGCCCTGGAGGGGCTGCACGGCGACGCCGCCAGCGTCCAGGAGGACCTGCTGGCCCCGCTGACGAAGGGCCAGCGCACCGAACTGAACGCGCTGCTGCGGCGGGTGTGCGCCCGGGCGGCCCGCATCGCGGCCGGGCCGCAGTCCGTTTCGGGCTGACGCGCCGGGGCCGCCGACGCGCCGGGTTCCGTCGTCGGTTGACGCGCCGGGTTCCGTGGTCGGTCCGGTTCAGGCCGCGCCGCCTCGGGGCCCCGCCCCGACCCCGTGCTCGCGGAGCGGGCCGACCTGCCAGCCCCGGGTGGCGCAGTGGTCGAGCAGCCGGGGCAGGGCGCCGAGGGCGGAGCGCCAGGCCTCGGGGGCCGAGGTGCAGTCCGAGTCGTGCAGCAGGACGGTGCCGCCGCCGTAGAGGTCCGCGGTGACGGTGCGGTGGACGGTGTCCGGCGTGGCGCGGCCGGTCCAGTCCTCGCCCCAGCTCGTCCACAGCACCGGGGCCAGGCCGAGCCGGCGGGCCGCGAGGTGGGCGCCCGCGCTCATGACGCCGTACGGGGGCCGGAACCACTGCGGCGCGGTGCCGGTGAGGTCGGCGACGGTGTCGCGGGCCCGGCGCAGGTCCTCGTAGGTGGCGCGCGGCCCGCGCAGCAGCAGCGGGCGGTGCGCCCAGCCGTGCACGGCGATCTCGTGCCCGGCGTCGGCGATCTCCCGCACCAGCGCGGGCGCGCGGACGGCCATCGAGCCGAGCAGGAAGAAGGTGGCGTGCACCTGGCGCTCCTGGAGCAGGGCCAGGAAGGCGGGCGTGGAGGACGGGTCGGGGCCGTCGTCGAAGGTGAGAGCCACGTGGTCGGGGCGGCCGGTCCCAGCGAGCCGGGGCAGCAGCCGGTTGCGCAGCGGTCCGTAGGTGGAGAGCACGGGAGCCGCGTGGAGGGCGGTGACGGCGACGGCGGCGGTGGCAGCGGCGGCGCCGAGCAGCGGGAGCGCGCGGGGCTTCATGGGGGCCTCAGGAAAGGGAGTTCAGCGCGCCGAGGCGCGGCGGGCGGTGGGAGGTGAGCAGGCGGTTCATGGTCGTGGTGAGCCCCGCCGGATCGGCGCTGCCGCACTCGACCAGGACGATCTGGCCGGGTCTCAGCTGCGGGGTGACGGCGCTGCCGCAGGCGATCCGGAGGTCCGGGACGACCAGGTGCTCGCGGTGGTAGGCGGCCAGGCCGAGGTCGAGGGCGTCCACGTCCCGGCTGGAGAGGAAGAAGGAGCTGCCCGCGCCGGTGGCGGAGCGCAGGGCGTCGGCCCCGGCCTCGACGGAGTCGCGGCGGGTGACGATCCCGCTCTGGTAGGGCGGGCCGTAGCCGGCGTTGACCAGGGTGAGCCCGGCGGCCGCGAAGCGGCGGACCTCGGCCGGGTCGGCGGCGGCCTCGTCCGTGTCGACCGAGACGGCGGCCTGCACGGCCGACAGAGCGCGCAGGGTGGCGTCGTCGAGGTGCCCGCCGTGCGGCGGGTGCACCACGAGGAAGGCCCGGCCGGTGCGGCCGGCGTCGACGGCGTCGAACCCGCCGTAGGCGACGGCGAGTTGGGTGCCCGCGGTGGACAGCCAGGCGGTCGCGCTGAGCGCCGCGACCGCGAGGCCGACGCGACGGCCCGGGCGGCGGTCGGGGCTGCGGTCGGGGCGGCGTGGGGTGGGAGCGGAGGCGCGGGTGGGGATGGCTTCCCGGTCGGGGCGGCGGCGTTGCGCGGGGATCAGCGGTGGCGGTCCGGCGTGCACCGGGGGCGCGGCGTCGGCCGGTACGGCGGGGGAGGCGGCGGAGTCCGGTACGGCGGGGGCGGAGCCGGAGTCCGGTAGGGCGGGGGAGGGGGCGGAGCCCGGTACGCCGGGAGAGCCACCGGCGGCCCGTACGGCGCCGGAGGAACCGGCCGCGATGGCCGCGATGGCCTCCGCCGGCCCGGACGCGTCGCGGTGCAGCGCCAGCCCCGCCTCCCGGTACCGGCGCCCGGTGGGCCCGTCGACCATGGCGGTGAGCACGGCCGCGAGCTCCGCCGGGTCGCGGACCCAGGGGGCCAGGCCCGCCTGGTCGAGGGCGGCCGCGTTGGTCAGGCCGTGCCCGGGTATGCAGCGGTAGCTGACCACCGGCAGGCCGCAGGCGAACGCCTCCAGCGAGGTCAGGCCCCCGGCGTTCTGCACCAGCACGTCGCAGGCGTGCATCAGGCCGGGCATGTCCCGGACCCAGCCGAAGGCGTGCTCGACGCCGTCCGCCCGCAGCCGTTCCGCCAGGGCCCGGTTCTTCCCGCACACCACGACCGGCACCGCCGCCCCGGTGGCCCGCACCTCGGCGGCCACCCTCGCCACCTCGCCCACCCCCCAGGAGCCGGCCACCAGCAGGGCCAGCGGTGCGCCCGGAGGCAGCCCGAACCGGTCCCGGGCGGCCGTGCGCAGGGCCTCCGTGGTCGGGGTGAACCGGGGGTCGACCACCGGGCCCGCGACCGCGACCCGCTCGGCCCCGTGCGCACGCGCCTGTTCGGCGGGGACGGGATGGGCCGCCAGGTGGAGGTCGACGCCGGGCGCCACCCAGAGCGGGTGCACGGAGAAGTCGGTCAGGTAGACCGCGGCGGGCACCGCCAGCCGACCCCGGCTGCGCAGGGTGCCGAGCACCTGCCCGGCGATCGGGTAGGTGGCCACCACCGCGCGGGTGTCCGGCGGCAGCGCGCGCAGCAGCTTGCGGTGGGTGCTGCGCTGGATCAGCCGGATCAGGGCGCCCGGCCGGCCGGTGGACTCGGTGCTGGAGTAGATCCGCTGGTAGGCGGAGGGGGCGATGGTCAGCAGCCGCCGGTAGCACTCCGAGACCAGTGGTCCGAGCCCGGCGGGGACCAGGTCCAGGAAGTCCCAGCGGTCGACGGTGTGGCCCGACCCGGCCAGGCGCAGGGCGAGTTGGGCGGCGGCGCCGTCGTGCCCGGCGCCCACGCTCGCGGAGACGATGACGACGCGCCCGGCGGCGGTCCCGGCGGCGGTCGAGGCGGCTGGCGCGGACGGGCGGGACGCGTCGGCGTGGTGCGCCGATGCCTCGTGGAGGTGCGGGAGTTGCGACACGATCGGCCGATCCTCTGGCGGTGACGGGGCAGGGGCGGGTGGCTTCCGGTGCCCGTCCGGGCACGATCCGGTGCCCGGACGCGGCCGGGGCGCGGGGGGAAGCCGCCTGGTGCGACGAGCGGCGGCTGGGGCCGCGGCGAACCGCGGCACGGTCAGGATGACAGGGGCTTGCTGAAGATCCGCTTAAGCTCAACTACCGCTCCGGCGTGCCGCGATGAAGGCCTGCGGCCCGGTTTCCCGGACGGGTCGTACGGCTGTGGTAGCCGGGGCGGGGTGGGCCGAAACGCCGCCGGGCGCCGGATCGGGGACGAATCAGGGGAGACCCCGACGGGGCCCAGGGATCCCGTGCCATGATGGCGCCGCCATGACCGACCTCGACGCCGGGCCCGCACCGCTGCCGGTGCGCGCCGCCGCCCTCGACCTTCGCGTGCTGCGGGCCCTGCCCTTCGCGACGGTCTGCCTCGTGCTGTCCGCCGCCGGGCACGTGCTGGCCTCGGGGGACCGGCTGTCGCCCGGCGTGCTGCTGCTCGGGTGGGTGCTGGTCGTGGCGTTCGCCGTGCTCGGTGCGCGGCGGGAGCGTTCGGCCCGGGCGATCGTCGGCGCTCTGCTGGGCGGCCAGGCGGGCCTGCACCTGTTGTTCCACGCGGCCGGGGCCGCTGCCGGGGCTGGTACCGGGGCCGGGCAGTCGGGGACGGCGCGGGGCGGCACCGGTGGGACGGCCGGAATGCCGGATATGAGTGGGATGCCGGACATGGCGGGCATGCCGGGGATGAGCGGTATGCCGGGGATGGCCGGGCGTCGGAGCGCTGCCATGACGCACGTCACGGCGAGCGCAGGCGCGGGCACCGCCCACCACACCGCCGTGGCGGCGAGCCACCTCGGCTTCTGGTGCCATGCGACGCTCGTCGGGCTGAGCCCCGCGATGCTCCTGGCGCACCTGGGCGCGACCCTCGCCGCCGGCTGGTGGCTGCGCCGGGGCGAGGCGGCGGTGTGGGCGTTGGTCCGGCTCGCGGCCCGCGCCGCCGAGGCCACCGGGCGGGCCTGCGCGGCTCAACTCCGAGGAGTGCTGGCCCTGTTCACGGCCCTGCGGGACGGGCTGAACGCCCCCGGGCGCGCGCTGCGCCGGGCCTCGGGCGCCGACCGCTCGGGCCGGGCGTGCTCGGCCTTCCTACGGCACGTGGTGATCAGGCGCGGCCCGCCGGGGTGTGCGACGGCGTGACCGGAGCGGGGACGCTCCCGGGCCAGGCCGTCCTCCCGCCCCCGATCACCCACCGCACGCGACCTCCCGTACGGCGGCCGACGACGTCCCGGTTCGGACACCGGCCCGCCGCCCGCCCGTGCGCGGCCACGCGTGCCCTCCCCTGGAGAACGACCGCATCATGCGAGCTTCCCGCCTGACCCGCCCGACTCCCTTGACCCGCACCACCCGCCTGGCCGCCGCTGCCGCCCTGGCGGCCGCGACCGTCCTGGCCGCCGCCACCACGGCCTCCGCGCACGTCATCGTGGACCCGTCCAGCGTCCCGAAGAACGCCACCGACCGGACCTTCGCCTTCCGGGTGCCGAACGAGGACGACACCAAGAGCACCGTCAAGGTGGAGATCGACTTCCCGACCGACCACCCCGTCCCGTCCGCCCTGGTCGCGCCGGTGCCCGGCTGGACCGACAAGATCACCACGACCAAGCTCACCACCCCGATCCACACCGACGACGGGGACGTCACCGACGTGGTCTCCCAGGTGATCTGGACCGGCGGCCAGATCAGCCCCGGCCACTACCAGGACTTCACCGTCGAGCTCGGCGCGCTGCCCGAGGGCACCGACCAGGTGGTCTTCAAGGCCCTCCAGACGTACAGCGACGGCAATGTGGTGCGCTGGATCGAGGAGCCCCAGGCCGGACAGCCGGAGCCGAAGAACCCGGCCCCCGTGCTGCACCTGACGGCCGCGGCCGCCGACGGGGACAGCGCGGGCGCCGCGACCCCGGCGCCGTCGGGCGGTGCGACGGCAGCGCCGACGGCGACGGCTGCGGCTGCTGCGGCGAAGGCCGACGCCAGCGACGCGACCGCCCGCGGTCTCGGCATCGCCGGCATCGTGGTCGGCGTCCTCGGCGTGCTCGCCGCGGCGGCTGGCGTACTGCTCGGCCGCCGCGGCCGTACGGGCACCTCGGCGTGAGCCCCGGGCCGGTGCGGCGCTCTCCTGCCGCACCGGCCCGGCCCGGCCCGGCGGCGTAGCGGAGCGGGAGGTTTCGGCCGGAAACCCCGGCGGTGGCGTGTTTCCGGACGACCTGGCCCACGGTCGTTGACCGGCCGTCCGCGCGGGCGGTTGGCTCGTCCCGAACCGGGCCGCGGGGGGTGTTCGGGCCCGGCACCGTCATCTGGGGAGGATGATCCATGACCACCGCCCGCACCCGTCGCCGGTCGGCCCGCGCCGCCGCCGTCCTGGTGGCCGCCCTCGCGGCCGGCGCCGCGATGCCCGCCGCCGAGGCCCGGCCGCCCAAGGGCGAGACCGCCCGGGTCAGCGAAGGCCCCAAGGGCGAACAGCTCGACGGCTACTCGACCGCCCTCGGCCTGAGCGACGACGGCCGCTACGCCCTGTTCTCCTCGACCGCCACCAACCTGCTGCCGCTACCCGGTACCCCGAACAACGTCGAGATCTACGTCCGGGACCTGCGCAACGGCCACGTCGAGCGGGTCAGCGTCGCCGACGACGGATCCAAGCTGAACGCCATGACCTTCCAGGCCTCGATCAGCGGTGACGGCCGGTACGTGGCGTTCAGCGCCAGTGCCACCAACGTGCTGCCTGGCGGCGCCAAGCACCGCAGCGACGTCTACGTCCGCGACCGCTGGACCGGCCGCACCGAGCTGGTCACCGCGGGCGGCCTGCCCACCACCGACGACCAGAGCCGCTACGACGCCGAGAGCCCGTCGATCAGCCGGGACGGGCGCTACGTCGCCTACGTGTCCAACCGCGGCGACCTCGCCAGCGGCGCGGCGGTCACCGGCCAGAACAACGTCTACGTCACCGACCGCCGGACCGGCACCAGCCGCCTGGTCACCGTCGGCGCGGACGGCACGGCCGCCGAGGCCAACTCCTTCGACCCGACGATCAGCGCCGACGGCTCCACCGTCTCCTTCGGCTCCCGGGCGGGCAACCTGCTCCCCGCCGCGACCCCGGACGCGACCCCGGCCGCCGCCCCGGCTGCCACCGCGGCCCCCGCTCTGGCCCGGCCGCACTACTACCCCTACTACGTCTGGAAGGCCGGCACCGGCCGGATCGCCGCCGGCAGCCTGGACGCGGCCGGGCACCTGGGCGACGCCGCCCACGACGCCCGGATCAGCCGGGACGGCCGCTACCTGCTCTACTCCCTCGCGTCCTACGGCCAGGGCAGCCCCGGCCACGGCGGCACCCGACTGGACGTGTACGCCCACGAACTGGCCACCGGCCGGACCACCCAGGTCGACACCGGGCTGTCGGGCAGCACACCGGACGGCGAATCCTCCGGCGGCGAGATGACCGCCGACGGCCGCTGGGTCTACTTCGACTCCGCCGCCGACAACCTCGTCCCCGGCGACACCAACGGCGCCGTCGACGTCTTCCGCCGCGACCTGCGGACCGGGACGACCGAGCGGGTCAGCCTCACCCGCGACGGCGCCCAGAGCACGGCCGCCTCCTCCGCCCCCCGGGTCGACGCCACCGGCGACACCGTGATCTTCAACGCCGACGACGGCAACCTCGTCCCGGGGGACACCAACCTCCTCCAGGACGTCTTCCTGCGCCGCCCGTGAGACGGACCACCTGCCGGTCACCCCGGTGGTAGCGTGCCCCGACACCGTCGAACGGGGAGGGCCGGCAGGTGGACCAGCAGTTCCGCCGCACCGCCGTCACAGCCCTCGGCGCGCACCGTCCGAGCAGAAGGCATCGACCCCGGCCGGCGCCCGGCCCGAGGTGAGGAGGACCGTAGCCTGATCGACGGAGACCGTCGATGCGCTCGGCGGCATACTGGTCGGATGGGCTTCGAGGTGGGGTCCGGCGAGGACGACTGGGGTGGCGTGACGCTCGGGGAGAGGTTGCTGCGTGCGGCGGAGGGCCTCGGGGTCGTTCTGCCTGAGCACGAAGGACCGTGGAGGGGCACAGCCGCGTACGTCGACGCGGGGCTCGACCGGCGGGTGTGGGTGCGCCCGGCCGACGAGCAGGGTCGGACCTTCTGGGTGTACCTCCAGAGCAATGGCCGGTGCCTGGCCGGCGGGTCGACCGCCGATCCGGCCGAGGTGGTCAGGGCGGTGGTGGCCTGGACGGGTGGAGCGGGGCTCGCGGGAACCAGGGAGCAGGCCCCGTGCATCGAGTTCCGCCCTTGGGCCCTCGCGCACGAGCGGGAGCCGCTCGGTGCCGTCGAGCTGGAGTGGTGCCGCCGACTCGACGGCATCCACATGCCGCCGATGAACCGGTTCCCGCGCGTGCATGCGCTGTTGGCGGCGGCGTACGCCCAGCCGGTGCTCCGCCAACTGATGCCGGTGACCAGCCACTTCAACCTCGGGTTCTCCACCGGCATCACGGCGAAGCGGACCACGACAAGGGTCGGGCCCATGATCTGGCCGCACGACGAGGGGTTCTACGGGGTACGGAACGGGGGCACGTTGCTCGCGCGCTTGGAGACGCCGGAGGAGGCCGTGGCCTTCGTGGTGGCCGTCCTGCCGGAGGGGATCGGAGCGGCGCGTTAGAGCGCCGTTCGAGCGGCTCGGCTCGGGATCCGAGGCCTGCTATCGGTCCGTGCCCGGGGCGGCGTCGAGGCGGTGGAGGCGGGCCCGGACGGCTTCGGCGTCGCGGTGCTGGAGGTCGTCCAGGATGGCCAGGCCGCGGGTCCAGTCGGCTCGGGCGGCTTCCCGGTCGCCGAGGGCGAGGTGGGTGTCGCCGAGGTGGGTGTGGATGTCGGCCTGGAGGAAGTAGTCGCCGACCGCCCGCCGCAGGTTCAGGGACTCGTGGTAGGCGGGCAGGGCCTCGCGGTACTCGCCGAGTCGGTGGTGGATGTAGCCGATGCTGTCCCAGATGGAGGACTGGCCGGGCAGGTTGCCGGCCTCGCGGGCGAGGTCCAGGGCGCGCCGGCAGTGGGTGAGCGCGGCGCGCAGCTCGCCCTGCTGGGCCAGGTACCAGCCGATGCTGTTGAGGGCGAGGGCCTGTCCGGAGGGGTCGCCGAGTTCTTCGAACAGGGCCAGGGCCCGTCGGGACTCGGCCACCGCCTCGGCGTCGTCCCGGACCTCGCCGTGGGCGATGGCGAGGTCGAGCCTGGTGCGGCCCTCGCGCGGCCGGTCGCCGGTCTCCTCGAACAGGGCCAGGGCCAGGCGTAGTTCGCGCTGGGCCTCGGGCTGGCGGTCCTGGGAGCGGTGCACCTGGCCGAGCCAGCGGTGGGCGTGGGCCCGGCGGTCGGGGTCGCCGGCGCGTCGGGCGGCGGCCAGCGCGGTCTCGCCGGCGCGCTGCCACTGCTGCCACAGGCCCGACTTGAGCAGGTAGGGCACCTGGGCGCCGACCAGTTGCCAGGTGTGCAGGTCGGCCCCGGCCGCGTGCGAGGCGTCGACGATCCGTTCCAGCACGGGCTGTTCGTCCCGGTACCAGGCGAGCGCCTGCTGCCGGTCGGTGAGCTGTTCGGGTGTCACTCCGGCGGCGGGGCGGGCGAGGTCGAGCGGGTGCCAGGAGGCGTCGTCGGCGTAGGCGAGCCCGGCCGCGCGGTGGGCGGTGTGGAGGTAGTGGTCGAGCATCCGCCGGGTCGCCCCGGCCCGGCCCTGCGGTGGTTCGAGGGCGGCCGCCTGTTCGGCGGCGTACGCGCGCAGCAGGTCGTGGAAGGTGTACCGGCCGGGCTCGGGTGCGGTGATCAGGTGGGCCCGGTGCAGGTCGTCCAGCAGGGCGCGGGTCTCGGTCGGCGGGCGGCCCGTGAGGCTCGCGGCCGCCGGCACGCTGATGGTGGGGCCCGGGTGCAGGCCGAGCAGCCGGAACAGCCGGGCGGCCTGCGGGGCCAGGGCGTGGTAGGACCAGGAGAGCACCAGGCGGACGTCGGCGTGGCTGTCGCCCGCCGACAGCAGGTCCAGGCGGGCCCGGGAGTCGCGCAGCTCGCGCGCCCAGACCCCGAGCGGGGTGCCGGGGTGGTCGGCGGCCCGGGCGGCGGCGATGTTGAGGGCGAGCGGCAGCCGGGCGCACAGCTCGATCAGTTCGTCGACCGCGTCGGGCTGTTCGGTGACGGTGGTCGCGCCGAGGCGGCGGGCGAACAGTTCGCGGGCCTCCTCGCGGGAGAGCACGTCCAGGGCGATCGGCACCGCGCCGTCCAGGGCGACCAGGCCGGGCAGCCGGTTGCGGCTGGTGACGACGACCAGGCAGGTGGTGGAGCCCGGCAGCAGCGGGCGGACCTGCTCCGCCTCCCGGACGTTGTCCAGGACGATCAGCGTCCGGGTGCCCGCCAGCCGGCTGCGCAGGAGCGCGAGCTGCCCGTCGGGGTCGGCGGGGATCCGCAGGGCCGGGACGCCCAGGGCGTCCAGGAAGCCGCGGGCCACGTCGGCGGCGTCGACCGGGGCCCGGGCCGGGTCGAACCCGCGCAGGTTGGCGAAGAGTTGGCCGTCGGGAAAGCGGTCGGCCACCCGGTGGGCGAAGTGCACGGCGAGGCTGGTCTTGCCCACACCGGCGGTGCCGGCGATCGCCGAGATCACGACCGCGCCGCAGCCCGGGGTCACGTCGGCGAGCAGGGCGTCGAGGGCCCGGAGCTCACCGGCCCGGCCGGTGAAGTGCCGGATCGCCATGGGGAGTTGCTGCGGGCCCGAGGCCCCCGGGGAGGGCAGCGGCGGCGGGGAGGGCGGCGGCGCGCTCTCCGGGGCGGGCACGGCGGGAGGCGCATCGCTCTCCCGGGCGGCGGCCAGCCAGTGGGCCCGGGCGTCCGGGGCGACGCCGAGGGCCTCGGCGAGCCGGACCACCGAGGACATCCGCGGTCGGCGGCCACCGGCCTCCAGCGCGCTGATCGACCGGGCCGACACCCCTGAGCGGTCGGCCAGTTCGTCCTGGCTCCACCCCACCGACAGACGTCGCTCGCGCAGCAGCGCGGCGAAAGCAGCAGCCCCCACCCGTTCCCTCCGGATTCCCTGCGCACCGTGTCGCCGCCCCGCCCGGCCGACCCGGATCGCGCCTGAGCGTAGTCCCCCGGAGGCCAAGTGTCAGGTCAACGTCAGGTCAACGTCGTGGTCGTCGTCCTCGTCCCGGGGCGAGGATGAAGGCTTGGCCCGACGGTGTCGGGCCCGTCCGGCGGCGAGGCGCGGTTACGGGGGTACCGCGGCTCGCCGCCGCACCGGCCGCGCGCCGGCCGTCGCCGGGTCGCCGGGTTCGCGCCGCAGCGGTCGCCGAACCCGATTCCGCCGCAGGTCGAACGGTGTCATGCTGACGCCATGACAGATCGCATCGATACCGCCCCCGCCCGTGACGGGGTGCACGACGGGGGCCGGCGACGGGAGTTGGCGGCGGCGACGGTGGGGTCGGTGGTCGAGTCCTTCGACTGGAACGTGTACGCCGTGCTCGCGCCCTACTTCGCCGCCGACCTCTTCGGCCACGGCAAGGGCGGGGTCAGCGGCACGCTCGCCGCGTACGCCACCTTCGCGGTCGGCTTCGTCGCCCGCCCGGTCGGCTCGTACCTGATCGGCCGGCTCAGCGACACGCGGGGGCGGCGCTTCGCGCTCAGCCTCGGCATGGCCGTGATCGCCGTCGCCAGCCTGGGCCTCGCCGTGCTGCCGGGGCAGCGGACGATCGGCGTCTGGGCGGCGGTGCTGGCCGTCGTGGTGCGGGTGGTGCAGGGGCTCGCCTTCGGCGGGGAGGCGCCGAGCGTGGCCGCGTACGTGACCGAGACGGCGCCGCCCCGGCACCGGTTCGCGTTCAGCTCGGTCTCCTACGGCGGGATCATCCTGGGTTCGCTGCTGTCCTTCGGGGTGCTCACCCTGCTGATCCACGCCATCGGCAAGTCCGGTCTGGAGAACGGCGGTTGGCGCTGGGGCTTCGTGGCCGCCGCGCTGCTGGGGCTGGGCGCGGTGTGGGTGCGGCGGGCCGCGCCGGAGAGCGCCGAGTTCCAGCGCGCCCGGGCCGCCGCCGGGCCGGGCGGGCGCCCGCCGTTCCTGCGCACGCTCCGGGAGCACCGCTGGGCGGTGCTCACCGTCTTCCTCAACACCCTGGGCGGCACGGTCGGTTACTACTTCGCGCTGACCTACCTGCCGCAGTACGCCGCCGCCTACCACGTCATCGACAAGGAACGGGCGGCCTCCTTCATGACGGTCGTGCTGGCCGTGGTGCTGGCCACCATGCTGCTCACCGGCGCGGCCGCCGACCGCTTCGGCCTGCTGCCGGTGGCCCGGATCGGGTTCGGACTGCCCGTGCCGCTGGTCGGGTTCCTGCTGGCCGGGCTGCGCGAGGGCTGGCTGCCCTTCCAACTCGTGGCCGTGCTGCTGGGGATGATGGTGGCGACGGTGCTCGGCACGCTCAACGTGTTCACCGGCCTGCTGTTCCCGACCGAGGTGCGCGCGGTGGGCCTCGGCGTGGTCAACGCGGCCACCATCGCGGCCTTCGGCGGCACCTTCCCGCTGCTCGCCGCGTGGCTGGACTCCCACGGCAAGCTCGGGCTGATCCCGTTCTACGTCACGGTCTGCACGGCGGGGCCGGTGCTGGGCCTGCTGACGGCGATGCGGGTGCCCTCCTTCACCGCCGTGCTCCGGGAGGCGGAATCCGGGGTTCAGCGGACACCGGGAACCGCCTGACGGACGTTCACGTCCTGTGGTTGAGTGGTCCGGACCAGACGCCGGACGGGGAGGGCGACGATGGACGGCAACGGGCCGGAGAGCTGGCTGACCGAGGTGGACTTCGAGCCGCCGCCGCAGGTGGACCTGCGGACGGACCGGGCGCACTCCGCGCGGGTCTACGACTACCTGCTCGGCGGGAAGACCAACTTCCCGGCGGACCGCGAGGTCGGCGACCGGGTGCTCGCCGACCTCCCGGAGGCCCGGACCGCCGCGGCCGCCGCGCGCGCGGTGATGCACCGGATGGTGCGCCGACTGGCCGAGGAGCACGGCGTCCGCCAGTTCCTGGACGTCGGCACCGGCATCCCGACCGCGCCGAACCTGCACGAGATCGTCCAGGCGGTCGACCCGGCCTGCCGGGTGGTGTACGTCGACAACGACCCGATCGTGCTGGCCCATTCGCGCGCGCTGCTGAGCAGCACCCCGCAGGGGCGCACCGCCTACGTCGAGGGCGACCTGCGCGAGCCGGAGAGGTTCCTGGCCGATCCGGGGGTGGCCGCCACCCTGGACCTGACGCAGCCGGTCGCGCTGACGCTGATCAACATCGTGCACTTCCTCTCCGACGAGGCCGCGCACCCGCCCGTGCGCAAGCTCGTGGACGCCCTGCCCTCCGGCAGCTTCCTGGCCCTGAGCGCGGGCACGGCCGACAATGCGCCCGAGGCGGCCAAGGCGGGCGCCCGGCGTTACGCGGAGGCCGGAATAGAGGTCCACACGCGTTCGCACGCCGAGGTGGAACGTTTCTTCACCGGCCTGGAGCTGGACGACCCCGGCGTGGTCCTGATCAACCAGTGGCACCCCGAACTGGGCGACCCCGCGCAGCGGCTCGACGGCCAGGTCTCGGTGTACGGCGGCGTGGGCCGCAAGCCGTAGGCAGGCCGTCGCCGGCTCTGCCGCTCCCTCACGGACGTTGCCGAGGCCGGCGTCCGTGAGGGACCGGTCGTTCCCGGAGGAACAGGGACAGTACCGCCGGGACGACCATCACCCAGGCGGCGATCGCGAACACCGTGTGGGTGGAGGAGACGATCGCGTCCAGCGCGACGCGCTTCTGCTCCGGGTCCAGGGTGGGCAGGGCGGAGGTGTTCAACCGGCCGTCGGCGTCGGCGGCGCCCGCCGCACTGCTGAGCTTCGAGGCGAGTTCGCGGTTGAGCACGGTGCCGAACAGCGCCAGGCCGGCCGAGGCTCCGAGTTGCTGGGCGAAGCGCACCGAGGTGGTGGCCACGCCGAGGTGCTCCGGGCCGACCGCGCTCTGGGTGATCATCAGGCCGATGCCCAGGCAGAGCCCGAGTCCGAGGCCGAGCAGGAACAGTCCGAAGCCGAGGAACCAGAGCGGGGTGTCGGTCCCCAGGCCGGTGAAGACCACCATCGCGCCGGCGACCAGCAGGTGGCCGACGAGCAGCTGGTAGCGGTGGCGGCCGGCCATCCTGACCATGGCCTTCCCGGAGAGCACACCGATGACGACCATGCCGATGGCCATCGGGAAGAACAGCAGACCGGCGCCGGTGGGGGTGAGCCCCCGGGCCTCCTGGAGGTAGCCGGCCAGGTAGGCCACCGAACCGGCCAGGCCGATGCCGCCGAAGAAGCCGAGCGGCACCATGATGCGGACGACCGGGTTGCGCAGCAGGGCCGGTGTGAAGATCGGTTCGGCCGCGGTGGTCTGACGCCAGGCGAACGCGGCCAGCAGGACGAGCGCGGCAGCGCCCAGGCCCTCGATGGTCGGTGAGGTCCAGGCGTAGTCCTTGCCGCCCCACTGGGAGACCATCAGCAGTGCGCTCGCGGCTGCGGCGATGAGGGCCGCGCCCAGGAAGTCGATGCGGCGTCCGACCGGTGTCACCGGCAGTCGGACCAGCAGTGCGGACGTGACGAACGCGGCGATGCCCAGCGGGATGTTGAGGTAGAACACCCAGCGCCAGTTCAGATGGTTGGCGACCAGTCCGCCTGCGGCCGGACCGAGCACGATGCCCAGGCCCACCATGATCCCGCCCATGCCCGCCTTACCCGAATCCTCCTCCGCGTGCGTCCCGCCCGGCCTCGTGAGCAGTCCGAGGACCACCATGGTCACGGACATCAGTCCGCCGCCGCCCACGCCCTGCACGGCCCGGAAGGCGATCAGCTCGGGCAGGTTCCGCGCGAGGCCGCACAGGACCGACCCGGCCAGGAAGACGCCGAGCGAGAACAGGTAGACGCGCTTGGCGCCGTGGACGTCGGCCAGTTTCCCGTACAGCGGGAGCACGATGCAGTCGGCCAGGGTGTAGGCCGTCAGCAGCCACGGCAGGTGATCGACGCCGTGCAGCGGGTCGAGATCCTTGACCATCGTCCAGGACACCGCGCTGACGATGTTCTGGTCGAGCAGGCCCAGTAACAGGGTGGCGAAGCAGCCCGTCACGGCGATGACCACGTGCTTCCGGCTCATCGGCGGGTCGGCGCCCTCCCCGGGCACCGCCCCGACCGCTGCTGTGCTGTGCATCCGACCCCTCCTCCTGGGCGCGGTCGCCCGGTGGCGACCCCTGGGAGGATTTTTATAGTCACTAAAATGCTGTTGTCAATAAAATCTTTGAGCGACACAAGTGATGTGGTAGCGTGCCGGCATGAGCAACGGGACCGGCAGCCTGCGGGAGCGGAAGAAGCAGCAGACGCGGCGGGCCGTCTCCGAGGCGGCGATCGCGCTGTTCCTGGAGCGCGGCTTCGACAACGTCCCCGTCTCCGAGGTCGCGGCGGTGGCCGAGGTCTCGACGATGACGGTCTTCAACCACTTCCCGACCAAGGAGGACCTGGTCCTGCACCGCTTCGAGGACCACTTCGACGACATCGTCGCCGTCGTCCTCGACAGGGCCCCCGGCGAGTCCGCGATCGTGGCCGTGCGCCGGCGCTTCCTGGCCGGACTCGACCGGCACGACGTCGTGACCGGCCTCGACGACGACCCGCACGTCCTCGCCTTCCATCGGATGGTGCTCGCCGCGCCGAGCCTGCGGCTGCGCGTCCTGGAGCAGGCCACCCGCACGGTCGACGCGCTCGCCGACGCGCTCGCCGAGCAGAGCGGGGCCGGCGTGCGGGATGTCGCGTCCCGTACGGTGGCGCGTACGGTGGCAGCCCAACTGTGCGGGGTGCAGGCCGAGTTGGTCCGGGAGAACGTCCGGCGACTCGCGGCCGGTGAGGCGGCCGAGGTGGTCCACCCGGACGCGGTGGCCGCCGCGCGGCGGGCGTTCGACCTCCTGGAGCACGGGCTGGGCGGCTACTGCGTGTGAGGTGCGGGCTCGGGCGGCTGCCGTGGGGGCGACGGGGGTGACGTCCGCCCGGCGGGCGTCACGGTGCCATGGTGAGGCCCGCCGCGCCGGCGCCGCGGCTGAGCACCATCGTGCGGATGTGGTCCAGCGCGCGGACCCAGTCGGCGCGGCCCGGGTTGCGGCGGACGGCCTCGCGCAGGTCGAGCACCCGGTAGGGCGGGCCGAGGTCGGTGATCTGCGGGACGAACTCGGCCCGGCTCACCGTCCAGCGCTGCCCCGGCCCGGCGGGCGGACCGACGGTGAAGCGAGCGAGCGAGCTCCAGTTGCCGCGCGGGTCCTCGGTGTCGCCGTGGGTGAACATGTGCCCGGCGAGCTGGTCCCCGAGGCCGTAGACCGTCCAGGTGTCGCCGATCTTCTCGTAGGCCTGCGGGATGTGGGCGTGGGTGCCCAGGATCAGGTCGACGTCGGGGCGGCCCGGGCCCTCGCCGGCTGCGGCCAACTCGCTTGCCAGCGTGAGCTGTTGCTCGTTCGGGGTGTCCTGCCACTCGGTGCCCCAGTGGATGCTGACCACCACCAGGTCGGCGCCCCCGGCTCGGGCGGCGCGGGCGTCGGCGAGGATCCGGTCCCGGTCGATCAGGTTGACCGCCCAGGGCTCGTCCTTCGGCAGTGGGATGCCGTTGGTGCCGTAGGTGTAGGCGAGTTGGGCCACCGTCGCGCCGCCCGCCCGCAGCAGCGCGGGCTTCCCGGCCTCCTCGGCGGTGCGGGCGGAGCCGGTGTGGGCGAGGCCGACGGCGTCCATCGCGTCGAGCGTACGGCGGATGCCGGCCGGGCCGTCGTCCAGGGTGTGGTTGGACGCGGTGTCGCAGGAGGCGTAGCCCGCGTCCCTGAGCGCCTTGGCGACCTGGGGCGGGGACTT
This sequence comes from Kitasatospora sp. NPDC059146, assembly GCF_042786665.1. NCBI lineage: Bacteria > Bacillati > Actinomycetota > Actinomycetes > Kitasatosporales > Streptomycetaceae > Kitasatospora > Kitasatospora sp. NPDC059146. The sequence continues at coordinate 37,825 of NZ_JBHZCY010000060.1, forward strand.
GAAGGCCGGGTAGCCGGTGTACGGGCCGCCGTCGGCGCCGTAGACGGTCTCCATGTGGCAGATGGCCAGGTCGGCGCCGCTGATCAGCGGTTTGACGCCGGCCAGCATGGCGGTGAAGTCGTAGCCGGTGCCGCCGGAGTCCTCCTTCGCCTGCTGGATGATCTCGGTGTGGGGCAGGACGTCGCCGGTGGCGACCAGGGTGAACGCCCTTGGCTCGGAAGGGGTTTGGCCTCCTGCCGTCGCGGTGGCCGTCGCGGTGGGGTCCTCGGTGGCCGTCGCGGTCCGGTCCCCGGTGGCGTTCGGCGTGGGTGCCGGGGCTCCGCAGCCGGGGAGGGCGAGCAGCAGGGCGAGGGCCGTGGTGGCGGTCCGGCGGCGGGGGAAGGGCACGGTCGTCTCGTCTCACGATCGGAAGGTGTGATCAACCCTCCGACTATGCGGGTGCCCGATCCACCGGACCCGCGCCCCACGCCCGCAGGTCACCCGGGGGGCCGCCGAGCCCGTCGACAGTGACCATGCGTCACCCCTTGTACACCGTCCGCGCGATGTGCTGACATAGCCACGTCAAACCCGAGGGGGCCGCGCTCGGCCTCGTCCGCAGCGCCGTCGCGCCGCCCTGCGCCGCAGCGCGCCGCTCCGCCCCCGAACCTCCGTGGACGATCGAATGGGAAGCCCATGCTGCTCCGTACCCTGGCCGTCGCCGCCACCGCGACCGCCGCACTGGTCGGCACCTCGACCTTCGGCGGCGACTCGCTGCCGACCCCGCCGGACCGCATCGTCATCGACGTCGCGACCGTCAACGGCTCCGGCTGTCCGGCCGGAACCGCCGCCGTCGCCGTCTCGCCCGACAACACCGCCTTCACCGTGACGTACAGCAGCTACCTCGCCCAGGTGGGCGTCGGCTCCAAGCCCACCGACTTCCGGAAGAACTGCCAGCTCGACCTGCGGGTGCACGTCCCCCAGGGCTTCACCTACGCCATCGCCTCCGCCGACTACCGCGGCTTCGCCCACCTGGAACAGGGCGCGAACGGCACCGAACGGGCCAACTACTACTTCCAGGGCGACTCCCAGACCAGCTACCAGAGCCACCGCTTCGACGGCCCGAAGGACGACAGCTGGCAGGCGACCGACACCGTCGACGTCGCCGCCCTGGTCTTCGCCCCCTGCGGCGAGGAGCGCAACTTCAACATCAACACCGAACTGCGCGTCGCCGGCGGCAGCTCCGACCAGGCCCACACCACCAGCTTCATGACGATGGACTCCACCGACGGCAACATCAACACCACCTACCACCTCGCCTGGAAGCAGTGCCCCTGACCTCCCCGCACCCGCCCCGGCCCCGACGGAGCCCCGGCCGTCGGGGCCGCGGCGCGCCCGGGGGTGGTGCGGGCCCGGGGGTGGTGCGGGCCCGGGGGTTGTGCGCGCCCGGGGCCCGTCGGACGGCGGGGGAGGGGCCCGCCGTTCGGCTGAAGTCGTGGGGCTACCGGGCGGTAAGGCTCAAGTGACCATCAGATCGCCTTGATCGGCGCTTCGGCGGCTCCGTAGTTTGAACCCCCCCCGCACCGTGATCCGCAGAACGACAAGGAGCCCCATGCGCTTCCACCCGCCCACGTCCGGCGCCACCGCGCCAGGGAACGAGTGCTGACCGTGGCCGCCTCCGCAGCGACCGCTGCCACCCTGACGCCGATCCCCGCCGCCGCCCAGCAGCGCGCCCTCGCCCTGTACGCCGAGGGCGCCGAGGTCAAGGCCGCCCGCGCGCTGCGCGAGGACACCTTCCTCGCCCTCCTCCACAGCCCGGCCGCCCTCGCCGCCCTGGTCCGCGACGGCAGCCTGCCCGCCACCCCCGCCGAGGCCGCCGCCCGGCTGGCCCGCGAGGACGCGCAGCTGCACGACGCACTGCTGCGCCTGCTGGCGCAGGGCGACCGCAACGGGGCGGTCCGGCAGCTGCGCCGCGCCACCGACCTCGACCTCGCCAACGCCCACCTGCTCGTCCGGGCGCTGGAGCGGCCGGCCGGCTGAGCCCGCCGCGCACGGGTGCCCGTCGGCTGCCGGGCCGGCCTCCCGACCCCGGTGGTGCGATCTGTCGGGTATCTGGCGATACCGCCCCTGACCTGCGAAAACCCACTGGCAGCCGGGGTCGCTGATCCCCTAGAGTCGGCGCGCCCGTCCCGGTCGGGGCGGTGGCGTACCGGTGTGCCCGGTCGAGCTGCCCGGCGATTCCAGGAGTTGACGATCCGATGAAGTGTGCGTGCGGGGCGCGCCCGGTGGGGACGGACAGCGGACGCTGTTTCGGCTGCGCGGAGGCGGCCCCCGGATGGGCGGCCGCGCTGCGGCCGGCGAACGGCCTCGCCACGGCGCTGAACGTGCTGCTGGGCCTGGGCGCCGTGGCGGCGCTGGCGGTGGTCGTCCTGGACGTCTGGCTGGACGTGCTCGCGGGGCAGCTGCTGGACGGCGCGGACGGCGTCGATCCGGACACCCCGGCGGCCCTGGGGTCGGTGGTCCACACGTTCAACGGGGCGGTCGTCCCCGTGGGGCTGGCCACCGTGGTGGTGTTCATCCTCTGGTTCCACCGCACCCGCGGGAACGCCGACCTGCTGCTGCCGAAGGGGCACCGCCTCGGGCGCGGCTGGACCATCGGCGGCTGGTTCACCCCGATCGTCATGTTCTGGTTCCCCTGGCAGCTGATGGTGGACTGCTGGCGGGCCAGCGCACCGCTGGACGCCGAGGGCAGGCGCCGCACGCCGTCCGAGAGCATCGTCGCGGTGTGGTGGCTGACCTGGATGGGCTCCCTGATCCTCGGCCGGCTCGCCACGCTCAAGAGCACCGGCTTCACCGTGCGGGACTACGCCGACCTCGAGAGCCTGCGCATCGGCCTCCGGCTGGAGACCGCCGAGGAGGTCCTGCGACTCGTCGCCGCGATCACCGCGATCCTGATGGTCACCCGGCTGACGGCCATGCAGCGGGAGCGTCGGGCCGACATCAACCCGCTGGCGGCCAGGGCCGCCCAGGAGGCCCGCGTCCAGGCCGTGACGACGCCCTCGGCCTCGGCCTGACGGACCGTGCCGCCGCCCCGGGGGTGCGACCCCCGGGGCGTACCGGCCTGTGCCTCAACTCTCCGTCGGTCCCTCCTGCGCGACGAAGCGGGCCAGCAGGTCGTGGAGTTGCCGCTGTTCGCGCGGGGCGAAGACCGCCAGCAGGCTCTGCATCGCGCCGCGGAACAGCGCGTCGGCCTCGCGCAGGTGCTGCTCCCCGTCCTCGGTGATCACGATCTCGTAGGCGCGGCGGTCGTGGGCCGTCCGGCGGCGTTCGAGCAGGTGCCGGCGTTCCAGGTCGTCGACGATCCGGACCAGGGTGGACTTGTCGATGCCGAGGGCCGCGCCCAGTTCGCGCTGGCTGCCGATCCCGCCGGCCCGGACGGTGGCGAGCACGGCGGCCTGATGGAGTTCCAGCCCGGTGGGCCGGGCCGCCTCGTTGGCGCCGGCGCGGGCGAGTCGGTGGGCGCGGTACAGCAGCAGTCCGAGGGCGCTCGGATCGATCGGCGGGGCCGTCATGCCGCCGATGCTACCGTGTTGAGAAAGTCTCAGCTGAGATGATCTCAACCTGGGGGTTTCATGCGCGTCCTGATCATCGGCGCGGGCCTGGCCGGCCCGTGCCTCGCCCACGGCCTGCGCAGCCACGGCCACGACGTCCGGCTCTTCGAGCGGGACGGCGCCGTCGACGCCCGCGCCCAGGGCTACCGGATCCACATCAACGGCGACGGGGACGCCGCACTGCGCACCTGGCTGCCCACCGCCGCCTACGAGCAGGCCGTCGCCACGTCCTGCCGGGCGGGCGGCGGCGTCACCATGACCGGCCCCGACCTGCGCGAGTTCACCGCCATCCCGCTCCCCCCGGACGCCGCGGGCATCACCGTCGACCGGCTCACACTGCGCCGGATCATGCTGCAGGGCCTGACGGACTCGGTCCGGTTCGGCGCCGGGTTCTCCCGCTACGAGCTGCCGGAGGACGGTACGGTACGGCTCCTCCTCACGGACGGCTCCGTCGCCGAGGGGGACCTGCTGGTCGCCACCGACGGGGTCAACTCCGGCGTCCGACGCCAACTGCTGCCGCACTTCCCGGTCACCGCGTACGACAGCCGGCTGATCTACGGCCGCACCCCGCTGACCGCCCGGGCACGGGAGCTGACCCCGCCGCCGGCACTCGACGGCTTCCTGGGCGTACTCGGCCCGGACGGCCGCGGCCTCGCCCTCGCCGCCCAGCGCTTCCGCCGCAACCCGGCCGAACTGGGGCTGCCACCGGCGGAGGACTACCTGATGTGGGGCCTGACCGCCCCGGCCGGGAGGTGCGGCCCCGACTTCTTCCGACTCGGCGCCGCCGAGCTGCTGGAACTGGCGGCGGACATCGTCGCCGACTGGGCCCCCTCGCTCGGCGCGCTGCTGCGACTGGCCGAGCCCGGGTACCTCGTGCCCGCGGGCATCCAGGCCTCCGCACGCCCCGAACCGTGGCCGCCCGGACCGGTGACCCTGGTCGGCGACGCGGCGCACCCGATGCCGCCGGCCGGCCTCAGCGCCGGAGCCGCCCTCCACGACGCGGGCCTGCTCGCCGCCCGGCTGACCTCGGGCGCGCCCCTGCTCGACGCGGTGCGCCGCTACGAGCGGGAGATGCTCGACCACGGCTTCGCCGTCGTCGCCAGGGCCGTCCGGAACCACGCGGGCGAGTACGGGGACCCGCCGTGATCGGAGGACGGCCTCAGCCGTGGGCGTGGGGGACGGGCCTCCCGGTGACGGCGTCGGTCAACGCGCGTGCGCCCAGCGGGCGGTGGAGGACGGCGGTGAGCCGGGCGATGCCGCCGTCCTCGCAGCCGATGTCCGGGCCGGAGGCGTCGCGGCGGTTCAGCATCAGGGTGACCTGGTCGGCCGATTCCCTCACCACCAGGTCGGGCTTGTAGTCGCAGCCGCTCCAGGAGGCGTCCAGCGTGATGGTGCGGTCGTCGGCCGCCACGGTCGTGTGCAGCGCGTCCGGGTCCGCCAGATCGATCCGGAACAGCAGCGAGGCGGGGCGGCGCTTGTACGGGAGCGGGTCGTCGGATCCGCTCCCGTCACCACCCCACGCGTAACAGGCCGCCACCCCGACGCAGATCAGCCCCACCGCCACGATCGCGCGCTTGTCGCCCCTGGTCAGTTCCATGCCGTGCTGCTCTCCAGTGGTCGTGGGTGTGCGCCGGGCGCGGTCAGCCCGCCAGGCGCTCCGCCCAGGGATGGCCCGGGTGCACCAGCGCCAGCCACCCGCGCAGGGCCTCGCGCCGCGTGCGGTCCAGTGACGGCAGTACGGTGTCGAAGTCCGCCCGGTCCTTGGGCCGCATCGTCTTCGCCTTGAAGAGCAGCACCAACTCCGGTGCGAGATACGGAATCCCGTCCGCCGTCCGTTCGACGACCGCATCGTACGGCAACCGCAACCGCTCGTCCCGGCGGCAGATCCAGGTACCGCCCCGGTGCGGCTCACGGAAGACGTCGAGCAGGAAGCGGCCGCTCGACGGCTCCCGCACCCAGGTCTGGTGGGTGGCCGCCAGCGCCGCCGCGTCGGCCGCCGGCCAGACCCGCCCGTGACCCGCCGCGTCGAACACGAACTCCGGGAAGCGTGCCCGGAGCTCGGGAAAGGACGCGGCCGGCACGGCGATCTCCAGGTCGCCGTGCGGCCGCGTCTGCCGCCCGAGGAACAGGTCCAGCGCCCAGCCCGCCGCGACGCACCAGCTCGCGCCGAACCCGCCCAGCCGCTCCGCGGCCTGTTCCGGCCGCCACGCGTCGGCCCAGCGGTCGATCAGCTCGTCCGTACCCAGCACCAGGCCGCCGGGCGGGAGGGAATCGGTCATCACGACAACCTACCGGTCCCGGTCCCGGGCGCGGGCGTGGCGGGTGCTCCGGGCGGGCGCGGGGAAAGCGGTCGCCTTTGCATGCTCATGTCGTTACAGTGCTGCGGGTCCCGAACCCCCACTCGGCAGACGGAGCGTCATGACGATCGCACGCAGGTCCATCCTCAAGGGCACGTCGGCGGCCGGGGCCGCCCTGGTCGGCGGGGGTGCCGTCGCCGGGCCGGCGGCGGCGGAGGACGGGGCGGCCGACCCGCCCGCGAGCCCGCTGCTGCAGGCCAGGCCGCACCGGATCGGCGCGCCCTCGGTGAGCGGCCTGCACCTGCAGTTCGGCACCGACCCGGCCACCGAGATGACCGTCTCCTGGCTCACCCCGCAGTCCGTCCGGCGCCCGCTGGTCCGGCTCGGCACGCCCGAGGGCGGCACCGGGGCGGCGGTCGAGGCCGAGACCCGCACCTACCGGGACTCCCTCGGCAAGGACGAGGTGTACGTCCACCACGCCCGGCTCACCGGACTGCGCCCGGCCACCACGTACCTGTACAGCGCCGGGCACGACGGCGCGAACCCGGAGACCGGTACGTTCACCACCGCCCCGCGCGGCCGCACCCCCTTCACCTTCACCAGCTTCGGCGACCAGGCCACCCCCAACCTGCGCCGCAAGGTGGACTTCCCGAACGGCATGCCCTCACCGCTCGGCAAGTACCCGGTGTACACCACCAGCCAGATCGGCAGCCCGCACGCCGCCGACATCGTCGCCGCCGTCGAACGCGTCGGCCCGCTGTTCAACCTGGTCAACGGCGACCTCTGCTACGCCTCCTACGGAGGCCGGCACGGGCAGAGCCGCACCGCCATCTGGGCCGACTGGTTCATCAACAACAGCCGGTCGACACGGCTGCGCCCCTGGATGCCGTGCGCCGGGAACCACGAGAACGAGGGCGGCAACGGCCCGATCGGCGCCGACGGCTACCAGGCCTACTTCACCCTCCCCGCCTCCGCCGCCGACCGCGACGAGGAGACCCGGGGCATGTGGTACGCCTTCACCGTCGGCTCGGTGCGCTTCATCAGCCTCGCCAACGACGACGTCGCCATCCAGAACTCCGGCGAGACCTATCTGCGCGGCTACTCCGGCGGCGCCCAGCAGCGCTGGCTGGAGCGGGAGTTGCGCACCGCCCGGGGTGACCGGGGGATCGACTGGATCGTGGTCTGCATGCACCACCCGATGATCTCCAGCTCCCAGCACGGCTCCGGCAGCGACCTCGGCATCCGCGAGGCCTGGGGCCCGCTGTTCGACGCCTACGGGGTCGACCTGGTGGTCAGCGGCCACGAGCACTACTACGAGCGCTCCCACCCCGTCCGCGGCACCCTGCCGAACGACGCCCGCACCCCGGTGCCCACCGGCACCGACCCCCGGCTGGCCGACACCGGACGGGGCACCGTCCACATGGTCATCGGTGCCGGGGGCAACGCCGCCACCACCCAGGACGACCTGTTCGAGCGCCCCCAGGGCCGGGTGGTGATCGGCCTGGCGGACAAGCCCGCGCCGGGCGCGCCGTACCGGGAGTCGATCTGGCTCACCGAGGACGCGCCCTGGGCCGCCTACCAGGACCGCACCCACACCCACGGCTTCGCCACCTTCGAGGTCGACCCCGGTGACCGCCGCGGCGGCACCACCACGATGCGGGTCACCTACTACACCTTCGACGGCCCGCACGGCGACCTCACCCCGGTCGACACCTTCACCCTGCACCGCCGCCGCACCGACGGGCACGGCTGAGGCGGAGGTGCGGGGGCGGCGCCGACGGCAGGGCGGGGCCGGTGGCGGCCTACCCGGCTACCCGGCCAGGGCGTCGCCCCCGGGTGAGCCGGGTTCGCCCGGGGCGGACCGAGCGGCGGTGCGGGGTGCCGCGCCCTCCTCGACGGCGCGGCAGTTCCGGCAGGCGTTCCAGTGCGCACGCGGCCGGCCCCGGTCGGCGGAGCGGTGCGGGGCGAGCGTCATGCCGGAGGTGTCCAGGCCGCACAGGGTGAGCGGGCCGCAGACGCCGGAGGCCTCCGCGGGGGCGGCGTGCGCGAGGCGCACCGGGTTCTCCGGATCGGCCGGCTGGTGGCCGGGGCCGAGGAGCCGGACGTTGGTCGGGATGTCGGGTTCGAGCACGATGACGGTGTCCATCCCATCAACGTCGTCGCAGAACCGGTGCGTTGCACGCGCACCGGGGCATCCGGACGAGTCGGGGCGGCGACCGCTGCGCAGCGGCCGCCGCCCCCCGGGGGCCGGCGCCCCGGGGCTCAGCGCCGGGGCTCCGCGCCGGCACAGGCCGGTGAGGGCGTCCCACCAGCTGCGCCGCTGCGCGGGGACGGTCGCGGTCGTGGTCGCGGTGTCAGCGGGTGTCGATGCCGAGGCCGCCTCCGTCCCCGCCGCCGATGCCGCGGCCTGGGCGGCCGCCCGCTGGGTGGCCGCCAGTGCGCGTTCGGCGAGCTCCCGTGCCTCCTCCGCCGCCCGCTCCGCCTCGGCGACCGACTCCGGGTCGGGCTCGATCTCCTGCGCCGTGAACTCCACCGGCAGCGCCGTCAGGTGGCGCGAGATCCAGGCCGAGCTCCAGGTCAACTCCTCCTCGGGGACGGCCAGTCGGAGGTCCGGCAGGAGGGTGAGCAGGATGTCGATCCCGGCCTCGGCGACGTGCCGGCCGATGTCCTGCCCGGGGCACTCGTGCGGTCCGGCCCCGAAGGACAGGTGGGAGCGGTTGCCGTAGAGCGGGGTGGCGAGGTCGGGCCGGACGGTCGGGTCGACGTTGCCCGCGGCGAGGCCGAGCAGCAGGAGGTCGCCGGCCAGGATCTGCTGGCCGCCCAGCTCGGTGTCGGTGGTGGCCCAGCGCCCGGCGACCAGGGACATCGGCGGGGAGTCCCAGAGCACCTGGTCGAGCGCCTCGCCCAGGGTCATCTGGCCGCCGGACAGGTGGGCGCGGAAGCGCGGGTCGGTGAGCACCATCTTCAAGGAGTCGGCGATCAGGTTGACGGTGGTCTCGTTGGCGGCGAGCAGCACCACCCGCAGGTGCTCCATCACCTCGTCGTCGGTCAGCCCGGCCGGGTGGGCGAGCAGGCGGCTGGTGAGGTCGTCGCCGGGGGACTCGTGCTTGATCGCGATGGTGCGGCGCAGGCTCGCCACCACGTACTCGTTGCTGGCGATGGCCGTCTCGGTGCCCTTCATCAGGTCCCGTGCGGCATCGACGAGTTGCGGGCCGTACTCGTCGGGCATGCCGAGCAGCTTGGTCATCACCAGCATCGGCAGGTGCTCGGCGAACTGGGTGATCAGCTCGGCCCGGCCGGTCGGCCCGACCACCTGGACCAGGTCGGTGGTGAAGCGGCGGACGTGGCGGCGGATGCCGCGCCGGTCGAAGCCGTTCAGGCCGTCCAGCAGGGCGTTGCGCAGCCGGCGGTGCTCCTCGCCGTCGGCGAAGACGCAGATCGGCTGCCAGGCGACCACGGGCAGCAGCGGGGAGTCGGGCGGGACCTCGTCGTTGCGGAAGGCGCTCCACAGCCGGGAGTCGCGGGAGAACAGCGAGGGGGTGCGCATCGCGGTGATGTTGGCGGCGTGGCCGAGGATCAGCCAGGCCCGCTGGTCGCCGTGCAGCAGCACCGGGGCGACGTCGCCGTGTTCGGCGCGCAGCTTCTCGTAGAGGCCCGCCGGGTCGGCCTCGGCCTCGGGGCCGTACAGCCGGCGCAGCCCGCCGGGGCCGGTCGGCTCGACGGCGTGCCCGTGGGCGGGGCAGCCGGGCGGCGGGACGGGGGCGGCTTCGTCGTCGGGGAACGGGGTGGTCAACAGGGTCTCCGGGTCACGAGGTTCGGAAGCGGTACGACGGGGGTGGGGGCCGCGGGAGCGGGCCTCAGCCCGCGGGCGGTGCGGCCAGCTCGTACAGGTAGTGCATCAGCGTCATCAGGGTGTCCCGGCTGGACTGCCGGCTGCGCGCGTCGCAGGCGACGATCGGCACCTCGGCCGGCAGGTCGAGCGCCTGGCGCAGCTCGTCGAGGGCGTAACTGGGCGCCTCGGGGAAGCCGTTGACGGCCACCACGAAGGGCACGCCGCGGTCCTCCAGGCGGCCGATCACCTCGAAGCTGACCTCCAGCCGACGGGTGTCCACCAGGACGACGGCGCCCAGCGCGCCCTCGAACAGGCCGTTCCAGAGGAACCAGAACCGCTCCTGCCCGGGGGTGCCGAAGACGTACAGCACGAGTTTGTCGCTGATGCTGATCCGGCCGAAGTCCATGGCCACCGTGGTGGAGGTCTTGCGTTCGACCCCGGTCGGGTCGTCCACGCCGACCCCGGCCTGGGTCATGGTCTCCTCGGTGGTCAGCGGACGGATCTCGCTGACCGCGCCGACCAGGGTGGTCTTGCCGACGCCGAAGCCGCCGACGATCACCACCTTGACGGCCGTGGTGACGGTGTCGGGCAGCAGGTCCGCGCTCGCCGGGCCGACGACGGTGTCAGAGCCGCTGAAGTCCATGGATCACCGCCTCCAACAGGGCACGGTCGGGGAGTTCCGCCGCGGGCACGGCGGAACGGGCCTCGATCCGCCCGTCGTCGAGGAGGTCCGCCAGCAGGACGGTGACCACGCTCGTGGGCAGTTCGAGGTAGGCGGAGACCTCCGCCACCGAGAGCGGCGAGCGGCACAGCCGCAGGATCGCCGCGTGCTCGGGCTGCATGGCGGGGGTGGGCTCCGCGAGGGAGACGATCAGGGTGACCAGGTCGAAGACGCCCGGCCCGGAGGGGCCGCTGCGGCCGCGGGTGATCACGTACAGGCGATCGGGCTCGGGTCCGTCCCAGCCGCCCTGGTCGGCGGTCATGTCACTGCCTCACTGTGCTCGTTCACGTGCCCGCCCGGGGGCCGGGGGTGCTGGTCGGGGCCGCTGCCAGGGCCGCTGCGGGGGTCGTCACCGGGGCCGCTGCCGGGGCCGTGGTGCGGGCCGCGGTGCGGCGGCTCACGCGACCACCTCCGGGTTGCGCGGCGGGGTGGAGAGGTGCTCGCCGATCCGGTCGACCAGGTCGCGCATCTGGTGGCTGACCAGCCCGGCGTCCACGCCCTCGTCGGCGAGCACCGCGAGGTAGGCGCGGTCGCCGGCCGACATCAGGTAGAAGTAGCCGCCGTCCACCTCGATGACGACCAGCTTCATCGCGCCGTTGCCGTGCGGGAACTCGTGCCCGACGGCGGCGGCCAGGCTCTGCAGCCCGGCGCAGGCGGCGGCCAGCCGGTCGGCGGTGTCGGGGTCGGCGCCGTACTGGGCGATCCGCAGGCCGTCGGCGGACAGCACGATGACGTGGCGCACGTACGGGACGCTGTGTGCGAGGTCGTTGAGGATCCAGTCCATGTTGCTGCGGTGCGGAATCACTGCTCGCCTTTCGCTGCCGTCTCTTCGGTACCGGGCTGTCCGGCGCTGTGCTGCGGGGTGGTGCCCGAGGTGGTGCCCGGGGGGTTGCCCGGGGTGGCGTCCTTGGTGCCGCCGGTGCCCTTGTAGCCCTCCATGAAGGCCTCCAGCCACAGGCCGGGCTGCTTCTTGGGGCGGGGCGCCGGGGCGGCCGGTCCGGCGGCGGGCCCGGCGGTGGGGCCGCTGGGCTGGGCGGTGCCGCGCGGGGGCGTGGCGAAGGCGGCCCGGCCGGTGGGGCGGCTGCGGCGGCGCTGGGGCAGGCCGTTGGGGGTGCGCTCGGTGACGACCACCTCGTCGTCCCCGGCCGCGGCGGGGGACGGCCCCCAGGGGGTGGTGGCGCCGAAGGAGGGCCCGATGCCGGCGGACCGCGCCGGTTCGGCGGCGGTGCCCAGGGTCGGGTGCCCCGGCCCGCCGGGCGCCCCGGCACCGGCCGACCCGGCACCGGCCGGGGTGGTCCGGGCGCCCCAGGGCCGGGCGGGGGCAGCGTGCCGGGGCGGGTTGGCCGGGAGCGGCCGCGGCCCGGAGAAGGCGCCGATGCCGTGCGCCCGCCCGGTCGGGGGAGCGGTGGTGAGCAGTTCCTGCGGCACCACCAGCACCGCGCGCACGCCGCCGTACGCGGAGCGGCGCAGCGACACCTGGAAGCCGTACGCCTGGCAGAGCCGGCCGAGGATGGCGAAGCCCAGCCGGGGGGACTCGGTGAGGTCGTCGAAGTCCTTGGACACCATGGCCTCGCGCATCGAGCGCTCGGCCCGGATGCGGGCCTCGTCGGTGAGTCCGAGGCCGCCGTCCTCGACCTCGATCGCTATCCCGCTCTGCACCTCGGAGGCGCTCAGGTGGACGTGGGTGTGCGGCGGGGAGTAGCGGGTGGCGTTGTCGAGCAGCTCGGCCACGGCGTGGATCAGGGGTTCGACGGCCGGTCCGGTGACCGAGATCTGGGTGACCGGGTGGAGGTCGACCCGCTGGTACTCGAGGATCCGGGACATCCCGCCGCGCAGCACGCTGTAGAGGGCGATCGGGCGGGTCCACTGGCGGCCGGGCCGGGCGCCGGAGAGCACGGCGATGGAGTCGGCGAGGCGGCCGACCAGGGCGTTGCCGTGGTCGAGGCGCAGCAGGTCGTCGAAGACCGCCGGGTCGTTGCCGTGCCGGTCCTCCATCTCCCGCAGGTCCTTGGCCTGGCGGTGGATGATCGCCTGGACCCGGCGGGCCAGGTTGACGAAGGCGCGCTCGGCGGAGTCGCGCCGGCTGACCTCGTCGTCGACGGCCTGGGCGATGCCGCGCACCACCTGCTCCAGCGAGGCGCGGAACTTCCGTGACAGCAGCGGGTTCGGGCGCTGGAAGGGCTGGAGCAGCACGTCGATCGAGGAGCCGTACCGGGCGCCGCCGACGAGCCGGCGCAGTTCGCCGGTGGCCATCCGCTCCAGCTCGTCCTCCTGCCCGGCCAGCTTGCGGTGCAACTCCTCGACGCGCCGGGTGTGTTCGTCCCGCAGGTCGGCGAGGGCCCGCCCGCGGCGGGCGGACTCGGCGGCCACCACCGCGACCAGCACGGTGGCCGTCGCCCCGCACCACAGCACCTGGGCCCGGGCTCCGGCCGACACCACCACCGCGGCGACCGCGACCGCCGCAGCCATCACGGCGGTGGGCAGTATCCAGCCGAGCAGGGGCGCGGGGCGCCGTCTGGTGGGTGACGTACCAGCTCGAAGCATTCGGCATCCTCAAACGATCGGACGATCGGAACAGAAGTCGGGAACGGGTGGGAACGAACGGGGTCGGGCGACGACCGGCTCCGGAGGCGTGGTGCTGCAGCATAGCCAAGTTCAGGACAATCCTGACCGAAACTCAAAAATACTGTCCGTCAACCGACTTGTGGCAACTTGCCGGACATGACCGACATCTCGCACACCTGTCGGAGTCCGGTCGGCCACCGCCCGTCACCAGGCTTCTCGCCCGGCCGCCCGCGCACCGGCAACCCGGCCGGGATTCGCCCATGTGAAGGGTTTCCGGCCCAAGTCGCCACGATCAGCGACGAGTTCGTGCTACGAGCGGCTCGCGGTGCGCGGTGATCACTCCTCCGGGGGACGTCCCGGCGTGGCGCAACATCTGTTGCGCCAGCGAGCAATGACCGTTGACGCCCTCGGCGGTCCGCCCCTACAGTGCGGGCCATGGACGACAACGACCCCGGACGGCGGGTGGCGGCCCAGGTGGCCGCAGGTGGCGGGCTGGACGGCCTGCACCGGCTCTCGGAGACGATCGAGGCGCTGGAGGAACGGCGCACGGACCTGGTCGAGGAGCTGCGGCGCGGCCGGCAGGCGACCTGGGAGGAGATCGGCCGCGCCTGCGGGATGACCCGCCAGGGCGCCACCCGCCGCTGGGCCGGCCGGCTGCGCGCGCGCTCCTTCGGCCTCGCGGCCACCGCCTACCAGCACGGCCGGCCCGGCTACCCGCAGGCCCTGATCGGCTCCGCGGTGCCCCGCGAGGCCCGACGGGTGCTCGACCTGGGCGCCGGCACCGGCAAGTTGACCGGGATGCTGGTCGAGGCCGGGCTGGACGTGGTCGCGGTCGAACCCGACCCGCAGATGCGCGACCGGCTGGCCGCCGCCGTGCCGAAGGCCGCCGTACGGGCCGGCTCGGCCGAACGCATCCCACTGCCCGATGCCAGTGTGGACGCGGTCGTGGTCGCCCAGGCCTGGCACTGGTTCGACCAGGCCACGGCCGTCCCGGAGATCGCCCGGGTGCTCGCCCCCGGCGGGACCCTCGCCCTGATCTGGAACGTCCGGGACGAGACCGAGCCGTGGGCCGCCGAACTCGGCGCCCTGATGCACCGCGCGGCGCGGGCGCGGCGGGGCCCCGCGCCGGGCCTGCGGGCGCCCGTGGGGGGCCCCGCGCGGCGGGCGGTCCGCTGGGAGCACCCCACCACCCCGGCCGGCGTCCTCGACATGGTCGCCTCCCGCAGCTACGTCATCGCCCTGCCCGAGGCCGACCGCGCCCGGCTGCTGGCCGACGTCGAGCAGCTGCTCGCCAGCCACCCCGACCTGGCCGGCCGGGAGGAGGTCGCCGTGCCGTACGTGACCAGGTGCACCCGGGTCCGCCTCGGCTGAGCCCGGGCACCGGGCCGCGGCCGGTCGGGCACCGGGCCGCCGGCGGGTGGGGCGCCGCTGGGGCGCCGGGGCGCAGCCGGTGGCGAGGGGCTGACAAATGTCACGGTCCGGCGGTGTGGCAGCACACTGCCGGCCGCCCCGGTCCGACGGCCACGATGAAGCCATGACCTCCACCGACCTGCACCACCCCGACACCCGTCGGGTCTTCCGCACCGTACGGCACCTCGTGCTCGTCTACCTCGGCCTCAGCGCGCTCACCATGCTGGCGGCCTTCGCCCTCCGCTCCCACACCGACCTGATCACCCCGTCCGTGTGGGTGCGCGGCACCATCGTCCTGGTCAGCGCCGCCGTCACCCTGCTGCTGACCGTCCGGGCGGCGCGCGGCTCCCGCGGCGCCTTCCGGCGGCTGCGGATCATCTCCGGCGTCATGCTGGTCGCGATTGCTGCGATCATCGCGGTGCCGGGCGTCTTCCCGGTCTGGATGAAGATCGAACAGGGCCTGTGCGGCCTCGCCCTCGCCGGGGCGGCCGTGCTGCTCAACGGACGGCAGCTGCGCACGCTGTTCGCCGCCCGGCCCTGAGGAAGGACAGAAGGTGACCGACAGGGTGACCGACCTCGACCGGGAGGGCACGCCGGCGCCCGCCCACCGCTGGGCGGGGGGCCTGCGGCGGATACTGCTGGGCGCCGGGATGCTGGTCTTCCCGGCGCTGACCGCGGTGGCCATGAGCGGCAACGCCAGCGGCACGGCGGCGCTCGCCGGGTACGCCGTCGTCGTCGCGTTCTGCCTCTGCTACGTCCTGCTCGCGCTCACCCTCGGGCGCACCGGGCCGCAGCGGACGCGGTGGATCAGAGCGCTGCTGGCCGTGATGACCGCGCTGTTCCTGGCCGCGCTGCCGTCCGCCCACGCGGACGCCTTCTTCCTGGCCACCGTGCTGGTC
>NZ_JBHZCY010000061.1:0-52809 GCF_042786665.1 Kitasatospora sp. NPDC059146
CGGACGAGGCCGACAGATCCGGTTGAGGACCCGAGGTCAGTCAGAGGTTGAGTCAGACCTGCCCGGGAACCGCTCATGAACATCCTCACTGTCAGATGTGCTCGATTCCCAAAGCCCCCTTGGTAGTTGTGTTGCTTTACCAATCGGTTCGGGGGCTTGGACGAAGATCGCCCCGGTTCGTATCCTCAGCCCGTTCCGTCATGTCCCCGGCACTCAGGGAGTGGGTGTGCGCGTCCGGCTGTTGGGCCGAGTCGAACTCCGTTCCGAGCAGGGGCGCCCCGTCGCCCTGGCGGGTGCGCGCCGCAGAGCGGTGCTCGCCCTGCTCGCGAGCGAACTCAACGACCACGTCACCGTCGAGCGGCTGCTCGACACGGTGTGGGAGGGCGCGCCGCCGCCCACCGCCCGCGCCGCCCTGCACGGGCACGTCTCCGCCGTCCGGCGCAGCCTCGGCGAGGGCCTCACCCTGCTCACCCGCGCCCAGGGCTACGTCCTCGTCGGGGACCCCGAACTGGTCGACGCCGAGCACTTCCAACGGCTGACGGCCGCCGCCGAGGAGACCGCCGACGCCGTACGGGCCGCCGCCCTCCTGCGTGAGGCCCTCGACCTCTGGGACGGTCCCGCCCTCACCGACTCCGGCTCGCTCACCCTGACCGCCACCACCGGCCGACGGCTCGACACCGCCCGTACCCACGCGGTCGAGCGGCTCGCCGATCGGCTGCTGAGCCTCGGCCGGGGCGCCGAGGCCCTCGACGACCTCCGGGCCGTCGTCACCGCCGACCCCCGGCGCGAGCCCGCCGCCGCCCTGCTGGCCCGCTGCCTCCGGCAGGCCGGGGACGGCCGTCTCGCAGATCCCGTCTCCATTCCCGCCCCCGTGCCTGCCTCCGTCCCCGCCTCCGGCCCCGCCGCCGGCCCCGGCGACGCCCTGCCCAGGTCCGGCACCGCCCTGGTCGGGCGCGCCGACGACCTGCGCCGCCTGGACGACGCCGCCTGCCGCGCCGACGGCCGGCCCGTGCTCGTCACCGGAGTCGCCGGGGCCGGGAAGAGCAGCCTCGTCCTGCACTGGGCCCATGCCAGTGCCGACCGCTTCCCCGACGGCCGGATCCACCTCGACCTGCGCGGCTTCGGCGAGGAGGAACCCCTCACCCCGGCCGCCGCCCTCGCCCTCCTGCTCACCCGCCTCGGCGTCCCGCCCGCCGAGGTACCCGAGGACCGGGCCCGGGCGGGCGCCCTGCTCCGGCGGCTGACCGAGGGTCGGCTGCTGCTGATCGTCCTCGACGGCGCCCGCTCCGCCGAACAGGTCGAACCGCTGCTGCCCGGCGCCCCCGAACCCGTCGTCGTGGTCACCAGCCGCTCCCGGCTCACCGACCTCGTCGTCCGCGAAGCCGCCATCCCGCTGCCCGTCGGCGGCCTGCCCGAGGACGAGGCCGTCGACCTGCTCGGCCGGATCGCCGGCCCCGAGCGGGTCGCCGCCGACCCGGCCGCCGCCCGCCGGCTCGCCGCGCTCTGCGACGGGCTGCCCCTCGCCCTGCGGGTGGCCGGCGCCCGGCTCGCCTCCCGGCCCGCCTGGTCCCTCGACGACCTCGTCCACGAGATGTCCGACCGGACCACCGGACTCGCCGCCCTCGCCACCGGCGGCACCCTCGGCATCGCGGCCGCCCTCGGCCGGACCGTCCGCGCCTTGCCCGCCGAGGCCCGTCGGCTGTTCACCCTGTCCGGACTCCACCCCGGCGGGACCCTCGACAGCGCCGCCGCAGCCGCCCTCGCCGGTGTCCCCCGGGCCCGCGCGCGCGAACTCCTCGCCGAACTGGACGCGGCCCACCTCGTCCAGGAGGCCTCGCCCGGCCGCTTCCGCGGCGACCGCCTGGCGGGCCTCTACGCTGCCGAACTCGCCGCCGAACTCCCCGCCCACGACCGGGCCGAGGCGACCCGCCGCCTCCTCGACCACGCCGTGGACGCGGCCGCCGCGGCCCTCGAACGCCTCACCACCGCCGTCCCCACCCCAGTGCCTCTCCGCGCGCGCCTTCGAAACCGCCGACCAGGCCCTGGAATTGGCCCGCGGCCTGGTCACCGGCCTGGCCCGGCAGCTGACCGAACGTCCGGGCCCGGACCGGGTGGCGGACGGCGGGCCGGAGCGCATCCTCGACCGGCTGAGCCGCACCCTCGCCGAAGCCTGCCGCGGACCGGCCACCGGGCCCGCCCCGACGGAGCCGCCCCACGGCCACACCCACACCGCCCCCGAGGGCGCTGAGGGCGCCGACCCCGGGGAGTGCGCCCTGATGGACCGCCTCCTCGCCGACCTCCTCCGCACCACCCCGGTGGTCCGACGCACCGAGCCCCCCGGTGCGGGCCCGGCCCCGGCCCCGGCCGTCCCGGCGGACGCGCGGGCACCGGGGCCGAGGCCGGGTCCGAGGCCGGGCTGAACCTCGGGTACGACGGCTCGCTACGGCCGTCCGCCCCGAGGCCACCCCTGGGCGTCGAAGACGGCGACCGGGTCGAGGTAGTCGCGCCAGTGCTTCACCTTGCGGTCCTCGACGGTCAGCACGGAGACGAAGTGGTTGTCGTAGGGCCGCCCCGTCGGAACCGACCTGCCGTGGACCGCGTACTCCAGCACCACCACCGAGGTCTCGCGGTCCCGGTGCACCCGGAGGCCGTCCGCGCCGTGCAGCTCCACGTAGTCGCCGTAGTCGCGGTACAGGTCGACGATCCCCTGGCGCCCCTCGACCCGCCGCGGGTACTCCGGGACGGTGATCACGAACTCGAAGACCACGTCCTCGGCCAGCAGGTCGTAGAAGTCCTCGCCGTCGACCAGGCCGTCCAGTCCCTCCTTGACGATCCGGAAGAACGGGCTGTTCGCCCCCACCAGGGGGGTGTCGTCACCGACGGTCCTGCTCATTTCGCCTCCGGGGGCCGGGTACGGGCGTGGTTCACGGCTCCATGCTCGCGGCTCGGGGGAGGTCTTCCCGGCGCGAATCGCCCGGTTTCCGGCGGGCGGCTCGCGCGGGCCCGCCGCGATCAGCGGCCTGGCCCGGCGCCCGCACGCCCGTGGCCGTCAACCGGTGGCGGGCGCCAGGTCGTGCACCAGGAAGTGGAGCTGCCCGTCGTCCGTGGACTCCGCCCACAGCCCGTCGGCGTCCAGCACGGACGCCGCGACCATCCGGGCCTCGGCGACCAGCTCGGGACGGTGGTCGAAGCCCGGCCACGGCAGGACGGGGAAGTCGTTCTCCTCGCCGTACCGCCGGACCCGCTCGATGTCGCCGAGGACCGCGCGCGGCAGCGAGTCGTTCGCCCAGGACCACAGCCAGGACTGCTGGGCGAGGCTGACGCTGCCGATCATCGTGAGACGGCCGGCGAGGAACACCTTCCCGGCGCGCGACCAGGTGATCCGCGCATCGTCCAACGACCAGTGGTACTGCACGTCACCCGACGGCCCGAAGCGGTCGACCATGAGGGCCTGCCGGGCGCGGGCACGTTCGCGGGCCGCGAGTACGACCTCCTCCCAGTCGGAGTGGTCATGCTTCGAGCGGTCGTTCACGGTGTCTCCTCGTACAGAACTTTCGGCGAGATCCTCTCATCCGGCGGGCGGGGGAGGAGGTGTCAGTGGTCTGCGGTTGACTGGTGCGATGGACGAACTCGCCGACCACCTCCACCGCGTCGACGCCCTGCTGGCCCGTCCGGCACCGGGCCTCGCCCGCCTGCCGGTGGCGACCGGTGGCGACCTGGACGCCGCCCTGCGCCGCCTGGTCGAGGCGCTGCGCCCCCGCTGGGGGTCCTCGCGCACCCTGGCCACCGGCGGCTTCGTCGACCCCACCCTCGACGAGGGCCGCGGGCTGCCGTTGGTCTCAGCGTTCCCCGGGGGCGTGGTCGACCTGTGCGGGTGGGCGGTGGGCGGGCGCTGGGTCGGCTGCGGGATCGTCCGGCCGGACGGCGGGAGCGGCGAACCGCAGCTCCTCGTGCTGACGGCTCCCCGGGCGGACCCGGCGGAACTCGCCCTTCCCGCCGACTACTTCGAGGAGGACGACCGGGCCGAAGGGTCGGGTGCCCGCTGGGTGCGACGGCTCGCCGCGGTGACCGGCCGGCCCCGGCCGCGGCAGTGGTCCGTCGACTGGCCGTCGGCCGAGGCCGGGCTCGGCACCGCCCTGCCCGCCGACTACCGGCACTTGGTGGAGCACTTCGGCCCCGGCACGTTCGCGGGTTTCCTCGACATCTTCCTGCCCGGTCCCCAGCCCGGCTCCGACGATCCCTCCTGCCTGGTGAGGAACGCCCGAACCCTCGCCGACCTCGCCGCCGCCCACCCCGACATCGCCGCGGTCTACCACCCCTACCGGCTCCACCCCGCCCCCGGCGGGCTCCTGCAGTGGGCCGGCTCCGTCCAGGCCGACCAGTTCTACTGGCTGACGGAGGGCCCGGACCCGGACCGGTGGCCGGTCATCGCCCGCAACGAGGACGGCGACCACGAGGCCCGCTTCGACGGCTCCACCGCCGAGTTCGTCCACCGCCTCCTCACCGACCACCGGCACCCCTTCTCCATCGCGGAGCTCCTCGACCACCGCGACTTCGAGCCGTACGAACCCCACTCCTCCTGCGAGGACGAGTGACGGACGCAGGCCCGCCGCCCCGGCCCGGGCGTGCCGTCAGGCCGGGAGGGCGTCGAGCCATTCGGTCAGCAGGCGGTTGACCTCCGCGGGCCGCTCCTGCTGGATCCAGTGCCCGCAGCCGTCGAGGAGGTGGGCGGCCGCCAGGCCGGGCAGGGTGGTGGGGAAGGCGGCGATCGCGTCGGCCAGCCAGGTCGTGGAGGCGTCCAGCGCCCCGCCGATGAACAGGGACGGCTGCTCGATCGGCGCGCCGCGGTACGGGGCGAGGTCCGCCCAGTCGCGGTCCATGGCGCGGTAGCGGTTGAGCGCCCCGGTCATGCCGGTGCGCTCGAACTCGCCCGCGTACACGTCGAGATCCTCCTCGGTCAGCCAGCCGGGGAGCGCGCCCCGGGGGAAGCGGTCGCGCAGGCGGCCGCCGGCGCGGGCCAGGAAGTGCGGGTCCGGCTCGTCCCGGCCCGGCATGGTGTCGGCGGACAGGGCCGCGTAGAAGCCCGCGAGCCAGCCCCGGAGGTCGGACTCCATCTCCGCCTCGGCCCGGCCGGGCTCCTGGAAGTACGAGACGTAGAACTCCTCCTCCTCGCCGCCCAGTTGGGCGAGTACCTCGCCGGGGCGGGGGCCGCCGGGCGGCGCGTAGGGGACGCTCAGCAGGGCGACGGCGCGGAAGGCCCCGGGGTGCAGCAGGGCGGAGGTGGCCGCGATCCCGGCACCCCAGTCGTGCCCGACGACCACCGCCCGCTCCTCGCCGAGGGCGCGGACCACGGCGACGTTGTCCGCCGCCAGGTCCACCATCCGGTAGGCGTCCGGCCCGGCCGGCGTGCAGGACCGGCCGTAGCCGCGCACATCGAGTGCCACGGCCCGGTACCCCGCCGCGGCGAGGGCCGGGAGCTGGTGGCGCCAGGAGTACCAGGACTCGGGGAAGCCGTGCAGGAGCAGCACCAGCGGTCCGCTGCCCTGCTCGACCAGGTGCAGGCGCCCGGCGGGCCCCTCGACGGTGCGGTGGTGCGGTTCGGCGGACGGCAAGGGGCGGTTCATCGCAACTCCTCGGTGAACGGGCGGGTGCGGCTGCCCACCGATCATGCGGCGCCGCGCCCGCCCGGCGCGAAGATCCTTGACATCCTGGCAAACTGGCAGGACAGGGCGTCGGCGAGGGTACGACCGGAGGGGGCGGGCAGCGGTGACGGACGACCGTACGGCCGACGTGCTGGCGAGCATCGGCCCCCGGCTGCGGGCCGCGCGCGAGCGGCGCGGGGCCACCCTCACCGGCGTCAGCCGCGCGACCGGGATCGCCCTGAGCACGCTGTCGCGGATCGAGACCGGCCGGCGCCGACCGACCCTGGAGGTGCTGCTGCGGCTCGCGCAGGAGTACGGCGCCTCACTCGACGAGCTGGCCGGCACCACTCCCGCTCCCCCCGCCGGCGCGACGACACGGCGGCGGCGCCCCGACGCCACCGACAAGTCCGTGCTGCCGCTGACCCGCTACGTGGGTGGCCTGCACGCCCACAAGCACGTCCTGCCCGCCGCCACCGCCGCCACCGCCGACGCCGACGCGCCACCGGCCCGGCCCCGGCAGTCCTCCCACGACGGGTACGAGTGGCTCTGCGTCCTGTACGGGCGGCTCCGGCTGGCCCTCGGCGACCAGGACCTGATCCTGGTCGCCGGTGACGTCGCCGAGTTCGACACCCGCACCCCCCACGGCGTCGCGAACGCCGGGACCGACGCCCCGGTCGAGTACCTGGTCATGTTCGGCCCCCAGGGCGAGGTCCTCCGCCCCCGCACCCCGCCCCTCGGCCGCACCACCCGCTAGCGGAGCGGCCTCCCGGCGGGCAGGTGCCGAGCGGGCAACGGCAGTTGCCGGCCCCGACCGGCAGGCGGGCAGGCGGGCGGGCGGGCAGGCGGATGCCGGGGCCGGGTGGGTTCGGTGCGATCATCCTCGGATGCGAGAGATCGACGAGTTGACCGAGGTGGACGATCCGGCGTGGCCCGAGCTGGCGGCGACGATCGCGGCGGTGGCCGTGCCGGTGGAGGTGCTGCCGGTCGACCAGGAGGAGGGGCGCCGCTGCCTCCTGCAGTTGCAGGTGACGGCGCGGTCGGTGCTCGGCGCCCTGGTCCTGAACACGGGCGGGCTGCTGCTGGACGACGGGTGGGTGCGGGTGTTCGGCGGCGGTGCGGCCGGGGACGGGGGCCTGCCGAGCCTGGGCCGGGTCAACGGGTTCCCGGCGGCCTTCGAGTCCGCCTGGCATCCCGCGGACGGTCTCGTCGTCGGCCACGACGCCGTGGGCGGGGTCTTCGCGCTGAACGGCCACGACCCCGCGGCGGCGGGCCGTCCGGGCGCGCCGGGGCAGATCACCTACTTCGCTCCCGACACCCTGGAATGGGAGGCCCTGGAGATCGGCCACTCGGCCTGGGTCTCCTGGCTGCTCTCGGGAGGTTCGGAGAGCTTCTACGACGGTGTGCGCTGGCCCGGTTGGCGGGCGGAGGCCGCGGCCCTGACCCCGTCCCAGGGGATCACGGTGTTCCCGTTCCTGTGGTCCGAGCAGGCCCAGGCGGACCTGGCGGCCACCAGCCGCCGGGCGGTGCCGATGCACGAGGTGCTCGGAGTGGCGGCCGACTTCGCCGGGCAGGCGGGGCTGACCGACCCGGGATTCCTCGGCGAGGTCTGAGGCGACGCGCCCACCTGCGCCGGCGGGCGTGAAGACGCCGCGGCCACATCCCCTTCGCACCGCACGAACCGCACGAGGAGCTGCACATGGACCATCGGGACGTCGACACGGCCCTGGCGGAGTCGCTGAAGGTCCTGGGACCGCATGCCGACGAGGACTGGACGGTGTCGGCCGGTCCGCTGGAGTGGAGCTGCTGGGAGACGGCGGCTCACATCGCGCACGACCTGCTGGCCTACGCGGGGCAGGTGGCGGCACGTCCCGCCGACTCCTACCTCCCGTTCGACCTGACCGTCCGCCCCACCGCCTCCCCGGCCGAGGTGCTCCGGACGGTCGCCGCCTGCGGCCGCCTCCTCAGCTCCGCACTGGCCGCGGCCGGTCCGACCTCGCGTGCCTGGCACTGGGGTCCCTGCGATCCCGGCTTCGCGGCCATGGGCGTCGCTGAAATCCTGCTGCACACGCACGACATCACCCAGGGGCTGGCCGTGGACTGGCAGCCGCCCGCACCGTTGTGCGCGGCCGTGCTCGGTCGGCTGTTCCCCGACGCTCCTCCCGGAGACCCCGTCCAGGTGCTGCTCTGGTGCACCGGCCGCCAGGAACTGGACGGCCTTCCCCGTCGAACCTCATGGGTGTGGAAGGCGGCGCGCTCCGACTGACCGCACCCACCCGGCGAGCCTTCTCGGTCACGGCACGGGCTGGTCGGTAGGGCGGCGGTCGGTAGGGCCGGTCGGTGGGGCGGCGGGCGGCGTCGGTGCGAGGGCACCGGCGCCGCCTTCGCGTTCCGGGGGCCCGGGGGCCGGACCCCGGGGTCATTCCTCGACCGGCAGCCCGGCCTCGCGGGCGAGCACACCCAGGGCCCGGCGGAGGGACTCGCGTTCGGCGGGGGAGAGGGCGGCGGCCAACTCGTCGTCGACGGCGTGCGCCAGGGCGGTGCACTCGTGGAGCAGGGCGCGGCCGTCCGCGGTGAGGGTGAGCGTCTGGCGGCGGCGGTCGGCGGGGTCGCGCTCGCGGGCCACCGCGCCCAGCGCCTGCAACTGGTCGGCCAGGCTGACCACCAGGCTCGGCGCCACTCCCATCACCTGGGCCAGCTCCAGTTGGGAGGCGGCGGCACCCGCGTCGAGGGTGGCGAGCAGCGCGACGTGCTTCGGCTTTAGGCCGCGGCTCTCGACGGCGGCGGTGAAGCGCGCGGTGGCGACGGTGCCCAGGGTGCCGAGGCGGAAGGCGAGCGAGGAGGTCAGCGAAGGGGGGTTGACGGCGTCCATGGCGGCGATAATATCTCCACAGAATCATTCAGGGCTCGAATCATTGGAGGTGCGCTTGATATGCGGGGGACGATGACGGACTCACCGCCGCTCGGGGCCGGCGCCCTGGCGCTGCCGCACCTGGCGACGGCGCGGCGGGCCACCGGGGGCGCACGATGACCGCGGTGCTGCGCACGGCCGACGACGCGCTCGCCTTCCTGCTCGAACTCGCCGTCTACGCCGCCGCCGTACGGTTCGCACTCACCCGGCGCACCACCCGGCCGGCCCGCTGGGCACTCGCCCTCGCCCTGCCCGCCGGGTACGTCGCGGTCTGGGCCCTGTTCGGCGCACCGGGCGCGCAGGTGCCGCTGCACGGGGCGGCCCGGGCGGTGCTGGACCTGGTCTGGTTCGGCAGCGCGGCCGTCCTGCTCCGGGCAACGGGGCTGCGCCGTACGGCGGTTGTCTTCGCGCTGGGCTACCTGCTGACCACGGCGGTGCACCTGGCGCTGAGCTGAGGCGGGCCGAGGTGGGCCGTGCCGTGCGGCGGGGCGACGGCCGACCGGGGGAGCGGTGAACCGGAGCGGGGCGGCGGGCCGTATCCCCCGGCGAGAAATCCCCGTGGGCGGCGGCGGACCCGGGACGGGCCGGGTGTCGGCCGGCCCTGACTCAGGAGAGCGACCGCCATGCCCAAACACCGGCTCAGCCGCCGTCGGCGGATCGCCGCCGCTGCCACCGTGATCGCGGCCGGCGGCGTCCTGATCGTCGCGCAGAACGACGCCCCGGCCGCCGCCACCGACCCGGTCGGCCTCAACGCCGCCTACGAGTACCTGGGTTGGGGCGACGCCCAGGACCCGGTCGCGGTGATGAAGGCGACCGGGCTCAAGCAGTTCACCCTCGCCTTCCTGCTCGCCGGCCAGGGCTGCGACCCGCGCTGGGACGGCAGCCGTCCGCTGACCGGCGGGGACGACCAGGCGAAGATCAAGGCGATCCGCGCGGCCGGCGGCGAGGCGGTGGCCTCCTTCGGCGGCTGGGACGGCGCCAAGCTCGGCGAGAAGTGCGCGGACTCCACCCAACTCGCCGCCGCCTACCAGAAGGTGATCGACGCCTACCAGTTGAAGGCGATCGACATCGACATCGAGTCCACCGAGCTGACCAGCGCCGACGCCCGGCAGCGAGTGGTCGAGGCACTCGGGGCGGTCAAGGCGAAGAACCCCGGCCTGCGGGTCTACGTCACCTTCAGCACCGAACTGAACGGCCCGGACGCCGACGGCGCGGACCTGATCGCCCGGGCCGCCAAGGCCCGCGTGGAGGTGGACGGTTGGGTGGTGATGCCGTTCGACTTCGACAGCCACCCCGGCACCATGGTCGACGCCACCGTCTCCGCCCTGACCGGCCTCCAGCAGGCCCTCGTCCACGCCTACGGCTACGACGCGGACACCGCCTGGCGGCACACCGGCCTGTCCTCCATCAACGGGCACTCCGACAGCAAGGACGAGGTGGTCGGCCCGGCGGACTTCCGCGCCATGCGGGACTTCGCGGCCGCCCACCACCTGGCCCGCTTCACCTACTGGGCCGTCAACCGGGATCGCCCGTGCGGCGGGGAGTTCACCGCGGAGAGCGCCTCGGTCTGCGGCGGGATCCAGCAGGACCCGTACGCGTTCACCAGGATCGTGGCCGGCTACCACGTCGACTCCACCCCCGGAGGACCTGTCGGCACCAGCTCCCACTGCCCGGACCCCGAGCCCGCCAATCCCGATCCCGCCACCGGCGTGACCACCACCGCGAAGCCCGCGGCCGACGGCGGGCCACCCGCTCCGACGGGCACCCGCAAGCAGACCCGGCGCGCGGCGACCGAGGCCACCGCCGCCACCGGGATGCCGGCGGACGACCACCAGCCGCCGGAATCGGGCGCCTCACCGTCGCCGACGGCCACCCGGCAGCAGGAGCGGCGCGCGGCGAGCACCGCCACCGCCACGGCCGGGGAACCGGCCGGTCCGACGGACGACGGCTCCGACGGGCCCACGGCGAGCCCGAGCGCGAGCCGGACCAAGCACGGGACGCCCAGGGCCACCGCCTCCGCCGCGTCCCCCACCGAGTCCCGCGCCACGAGCACCCGTACGGCCCCCGCGACGCCGACGGCGGACTGCACCACGGTCTCGGCCCCCGCGCCCGGCCCGACCACCCCGACCGGTACCGGTACCGGCACGGGCAATGGAACGGCTCAGCCGAGCCGGACGCCGGCGCCCACCGCGACCGCGACCGCCCCCGCCTCCGACACCGACCCGGCGCCGACCGACGAGCCCACCACGGCGCTCCCGGCCCCGACCCCGACCCAGTCCTCCGCCCCCACGACGTCCCCCAGTCCCGCCGCCCCCGCCCCGGCGCCCACCACCGAAGCGGCCTCCGGTACGGCCTCCGGCACGGGCTCCGGCACCGGCCAGGCCCTGGCCCACACCGGCGGCGGCGACGCCACCGGCATCCTGATGGAGGGCGCCGACGCCCTGCTGCTGCTCGGCGGCGCCTTCGGCATGGTCGGCACCCGCCGTCGCCGCGAAGGCGAGCGCGCCCGGTAGCGGGCACCGCCCCGGGCCGAGCGGCCGACCGCCCGGCCCGGGGCGGGGTGAGGGTCCGTGAGGTGACCGGGCGCATGGCGGCCCGCGCGGCGGAGGACGCGCGGGACGGTTTCCCGGGATGCGGGCCGGGACGTCACGGATTCCCCGGTGGCCGAGGGCTGCGGCGGACGCCGTCCTTCCGTCCGTCGGCCCAGCTCAACGGCTGCGCCCGTTGGGTGCCGTACCCGGGTGGCGGCTCGTCCCATCGGCCGGGCGGGTGCCGTGAGACGCGGCCGTCCGGCGGATGGGACGGCGTACCCCTCCCGTACGGGTGGCCGGGTGAGGCAGAGTTCTGACGAATCATCATGGATTTGGAGACCCCTGTGAACACCGTCCTCCCCACCCGGCGCCGCTTGTCGCTGGGCCTGGCCCTGGCGTCCGTGCTGACGGGCGTCGGCGCCTTCACCGCCTCGGCGGCCTCCGCCGCGACCGTGCCGGCCCCGATACCGATCACCTCTCCGTCCTGCCCGGCCAACCTCCAGAAGGGCGAGGTCGACGGCTGCGTCACCCAGCTCCAGCTGGAGCTCAACCAGACCGGCGCCCACCTCACCGTGGACGGGCAGTTCGGCTCGGGTACGGACACGGCGGTGCGCGACTTCCAGACCGCGCACTCCCTGGACGTGGACGGCATCGTCGGCCGGGCCACCAAGGCGGCCATAGACGCGGCCGCGGCGGCCGCCTCCGGCACGGTCGACCTGCGCACCCAGTGCGGGGACCTGCAGAAGGGCGCCACCGGCGCGTGCGCCAAGACCCTGCAGTCCATGCTGAACACCTTCAACGCGGGCCGCCTCACCGTGGACGGGCAGTTCGGCCCCGCCACCGACACGGCGGTGCGCAACTTCCAGGCCGCGCACGCCCTGGCCATCGACGGCATCGTCGGCACGGCCGTCAAGAACGCCCTCTACGGCAGCAAGCCCGTCCCGCTGCCCAGCGGCCCGATCGACTCCACCAAGGTCCTGAACGCGGCCAAGTCCTACCTGGGCGTCCCGTACGTGTGGGGCGGCGGCCACTCGCTGCGCGGCGAGGGCCCCGGCCCGTCGCTGGGCACCTGCGACGGCTACACCGGTTCGATCCAGCCCTGCCCGGCCGACACCACCGTCGGCGTGGACTGCTCGGGCCTGGTCCGCGCGGCCTTCTGGTTCGGCGCCGGCATCGACCTCGCCAACGGCGGCGACACCACCGAGCAGACCCTGGACAAGCACCTCACCCCGATCACGGAGTCCCAGCGCCGCCCGGGCGACGTCGAGTACTTCGGCAACGGCCCGCACGACACCCACCACGTGGTGATCTACGCCGGCACCGACTCCGCCACCGGCGCGGACATGATGTACGAGGCCAAGGAGACGGGCACCAATGTCCACTACGCCGGTCTGCGCACCGGCGGGTACTGGTACCGCGTGACCGCCTGACGGTCCGACGGTCTGACAGCAGGCCCGGACGGGCGCTCGCGCGGGTGACGGTTGCCGTCACCCGCGCGTCGCGTCACCCCTGGCAGGTGACCCGGATCGCGGCGGCCGCGAGGTGGGCGTGGGTGGCCCGGCCGGAGCCGGTCCAGTCCTGGCCGCGGTTGTGGAGGCGGACGGTCAGTGGTCCGGCCTGGGCGCGGAAGGTGCCGGCGTCCACCCAGCTGCCGCGGTGGGAGACCTGGTCGACGGTGAAGGACCCGAGGTCGGCGCCGGAGACGGCGGCCACCGTGTAGTAGGCGGGGGCGCCGCCGACCTGTTGGACCGAGGAGGAGTCCGGGACGTAGACGGCGACGGCGCAGGTGGCCGGGCCGGGGCCGGTGTCGAAGGTCCACAGGGCGTAGGTGCTGTTGTCGTCCTTGGCGCGGTCGCCGGACATCGGGACCGCGTCGTACCGACCGTCGCAGGAATCGCCGCCGTAGCCGCCGCTGCTGACGGTGACCCAGCCGTCGGCCCCCTGGCGGAACGCCCCGACCTCCTGGAACCGGGCGCCGGGGCCGGAGCAGCCGAGTCCGGCGACGGCCCGGTAGCCGGGGGCGGGCTGTGGGGCGGGCGGGGCCTGCGGGGCGGCCAAGGCGGGTGTCGCGGCTGGTGCGGCTGGTGCGGGGGTGGTGGCCGCCGGGGCGGCGGGCCGGGAGGCCTGGGCCGTGGGCGGGGCCTGGTGCGGGTCGTCGGTCGGGGACGGCGCGGCGGACGGGTTCCCGGTGGGCGTGCCGGTGGGGTCGGCGGAGCTGCCGGGCGTCGCGGTCGGCTCGGTCGGCCCGGTGGGTGCGGGCGTCGGGGGGTGGGCCCGGCCGTGGGTGCCCAGGGGCGAGCGGCCGGTCGGCGCGGCGGCCGTGGCCGGGTCGCCGCTGCCGCCGTCCGGCTCGATGAACGGGGCGACGAGCAGCAGGACCGCGCCGGTGGCCATCGAGGCGGCCATCGCGATCCGCCGGGCGTCCCAGCGGGACCGGTCGCCCAGCCGGCCGAGGCCGGCGGACAGCCGGGCGGCGAGCGTGGCGGCGGTGGGGTGCGGCGGGTCCGGTTCGCCTTCCTCTTCCTCGGCGATCCAGGGCAGTTGGAGGCCGGGGCCCGGAGTCGTGCCGTGCGGGTCCTCGTTCAACGGGGGCCTCCGGCGGGGGCGGTGAGGTCGGTGAGGTCGGCGGGGACGGTGAGGGCCTCGGCCGGGGCCCCGGCGGTGTCCGCCCCGTCCGGCAGCGGTGCCCGGACCCCGGTGCGGGTCGGGCCGGACGGTGGCCGGGCCGGGGTTCCGGCCGCTGCGGGCGCCGCCGCGCCGGCCGGGTGCGGCCGGGCGGGAGCGGGTGGGGGCGGGACGTGCACCGCGAGGAGTCCGGCCGTGACGAGGCCGGCGGCGGCCGCGCAGCAGATCACGGAGATCCGCCTCGGTGATTCGGTCCTGGTCACGTGTGCTCTCCCCGGGTGACGGTGCTCGCCGGGTTGCACGGCCGGCGGGCACCGACCGGTTCACGGCGCCGACCGGTTCACGGGGGTCGACCGGTTCACGCTGGTTCGAACCTCCCGGGCCCGCCGTCCGTGGTACCGGGTGGGGCCGGGCGACGAACCGGCGCGGACGGACGAGGGAGGACCGCAGCGATGGCCTGGTACCAGGGGCCGAGCCGGATCACGGTGACGGCGGTGGAGGGCGAGTGGCCGCAGCGGGCGGTGGTGACCGTCCGGGGCGCCGCCCCGGTGGAGATCCCGGCGACGGTCGGCGCGGTCCACCTGGTGGCGGCCGACAACTGGCAGCTGGCGCTGGAACACCGCTACGGCTCCGAGTGGTGCCCCAACATCCGTGCCGTACAGGGGCGTTGGCAGGAGATCCGGGGCGTGCTGACGCAGTCCGTGCACAGCCGTAACCGTGACCGGGCGGGCGACCGCCGGGACCGCAACCTGGTGCTGCGGATCGAGCGGGTCGAGCCGGACGGCGGCACGCCCGCACCTGCGGCCGGGCCGGCGCCGTCGGCGGCACGCCGCACCACGGCCTCCGGCGCGGCGGCTCCCGCGGCCTCGGGCGTACGGACGACCGTAGGCGGCTCGGCCCGCCCCACCACCTCGACGGCCTCCACCTCGACGGCCTCCACCGCGGCGACCGCCTCCGCCGGCGTACCCGCCGTACCCGGCCTGCCCGGCCGTCAGCCCGCGCCGTACCGGCCGTCCCGGGGCGTCTGAGCGCGTGCCCGTCACGGCGGCCCGCACTGCGCCAGCCGTTCCTTCACCCGCTCCACCTGCCGGGTCATCCGCCCCTGCTCGGCGGCGAGTTCGAGGGCGTGCTCCCAGTGGGCGCGGGCCTCGGCGGTCCGGCCCCGGTCGTACAGCACCTGCCCCATGACGTCCGCGAAGTCGAACTCGGCATGGGCCTGGTTGCCCTGGGCGCGGCCGAGTTCCAGGGCGCGGTGGATCTGCTCGACCGCCTCCTCGGAGCGGCCGAGCGCGCTCAGCACCTGGGCGTGGGTCTTGGTCGAGATCACCAGGTACGGGTCGGACTCGCGGCCGGCCAGCAGGGCGAGCGATTCGGTGATCGGTGCGAGGCCCTCCGCGGCCCGGTCGGCCCGCAGCAGGGCGTCGGCGAGGTTGTTGAGTGCCTGGGAGAGCGTCCGGTCGTCGCCGCCGGCCCGGGCCTCGGTGACCGTCTCGACGATTCCGGGGAGGGCCTTCACCGGGTCGCCGTAGTCGTCCAGGAAGCTGTTGCGCATGCTCAGGTAGCGGTGCCGCAGGACGGGCCGGCTCTCCGGGTCGGCGACGGCGACGGCGCGCGCGGACTGCTCCAGCGCCTCGGCCCGTCGGCCCAGCCAGCCCAGTGACAGGCTGTGGTTGGAGTACAGGTGCGGCCAGTCGGCGGCGGTCCCCGCGGCCTCGGCGGCGCGCAGCGCCGTCCGGGCGGAGTCCTCCCAGGCGCGGAACAGGCCGGCGTCCAGGTAGAGGTACCCGGCGTTCTCGACCATCCGGCAGGCGTACTCGGGCCGCCCCCACCGGCCGGCCAGGGCGATCAGGCCGCGGACGGCGGGCTCCTCGCCCCGGAACCAGTCGAGCGCCTCCGCCGAACTCGCGAACTCCTGAGCGCCGCACGGGGGTTGTGCGGACGGGCGGTGGTGCCGGGCGTCCGGCCGGGCCAGCACGAGGCCGGCCGCCGTCGCGGCGAGGTAGTGGTCGAACAGCCGGGCCAGCGCGGCGTCCCGGGTGGCGGCCGGCAGCTCCTCGGCGGCCTGCCGGGCGTACAGCCGGACCAGGTCGTGCCGCTCGAACCGGCCGGGAACGGTCTCCGCCACCAGGTGCGCCCGGTGCAGCAGTTCCAGGGCGGCGGCCGCCGCCCGCAGGCCGGTGCCCGCGAGCGCGGCGGCGGCCCGGGTGTCGACCTGCTGGCCGGGGTGGATGCCGAGCAGCCGGAACAGACCGGCGGCCGGGCCGGGCAGGCTGCGGACCGTCAGTTCCAGGGCCGCCGCCACGCTCAGCGCGCCCTGGGTGGCCAGCGCGGCCAGTCGGGAGCGCTCGTCGGCCAGTTCCCCGGCCAGGGTCGCCACCCGCCAGTGCGGGCGGGTGGCCAGCCGGGAACCGGCGATCCGCAGTGCCAGCGGCAGCCCCTCGCACAGCTCCACGACCCGCCGCGCGGCCTCCGGCTCGGCCGCCAGCCGGGGCCGTCCGGTGACCTCGGCGAGCACGTCGAAGGCGTCCCCGGCCGGGAGCGAGGCCAGCGGCAGCGCGCGGGCGTCCGCCTCGACGACCAGCTCGGTCAGCCGGTGCCGACTGGTCACCACGACCGCGCAGCCGGGCTCGACCGGCAGCAGCGGGCGGACCTGCCCGGCATCGCGGGCGTTCTCCAGCACGATCAGCACCCGGCGCCCGGCCAGCAGTCTCCGGCAGGCCGCCGCGGCCTCCTCCGGGGTGGCCGGCACGGCGCTCTCGTCGGCGCCGAGCGCCCGCAGCAGCTCGGCCAGGGCCTCCTCGGGACGCAGCGGTTCGGTCTCGTCGAAGCCCCGCAGGTTGACGGCGACCCGCCCGTCCGGGAAGGCCGGTCCGAGCCGGTGCGACCAGCTCAGCACCAGGGCGGTCTTGCCGACCCCGGCCGGGCCGGTGACCAGCAGGACCGGGCCGTTGCCGCCGTACCCGGGCCGGTGCGTTCGCCGGGAGCTCGCGCACTGCTCGTCCAGCCAGGCCAGTTCGCCCGCCCGGCCGACGAAGCGGCGGGGAGCGCGCGGCAGTCGGGCGGGGGCGGGCGCGGGTCGTTCTTCCGCAGCAGCAGCAGCAGCAGCAGCAGCGGCAGCGGCGGCGGCGGACCGGACCTGAGCCGCGGCCTCGCGCAGTGCCGGCCCCGGGTCGATCCCGGCCTCCTCGGCGAGCCTGCCGCGCGCCTCCTCGTACACGGCGAGGGCCTCGGCGCTCCGGCCCTCCTGGTGGAGGCAGAGCACGGTGAGGCGGACGAGTGATTCGCGCAGCGGGTGCTCGGGGAGTACGGCGGTGAGCTGTGACGTCACCGACCGGCCCCGGCCGGTGCGCAGCTCGTGCCCGGCGAGTTGCTCCAGCGCCTCGACCCGCAGGGTCTCCAGCCGTCCGGCGGCGGCTTCGCGCAGCGCGGCCGAGCCGCAGTCCGCCAGGGTCGGCCCGCGCCAGAGCGCGAGCGCCTCGCGCAGCAGCGGGACCGCGGCCTCCTCCCCGTCCGCGGTGCCGACGCGGTCGAGCAGGTGCTCCAGTCGGTGGGTGTCGATCAGCTCCGGGTCGGCGTGCAGGACGTAGCCGGGTGCGCGGGTCTCCAGCCGGAGCCCGCCGTCCAGCAGGGTGCGCAGCCGGGCGATGTGGCCCTGGAGCGCGGCCCGGGCGGTGGACGGCGGGGCGTGCTCCCAGGTGAGGTCGACCAGCCGCTCGACCGGGACGACCCGGTTGGCCTCCAGCGCCAGCGCGGCCAGCACGGCCCGCCGCCGGGACCCCCCGACGTGCACGGGCACGCCCCGGTCGCTCCGCAGTTCCAACGGTCCCAGCAGGAGAATCCGCATGCCGCACCCGTGTTCCCAGTCCGTCCCCGGCCCCCGGCTGCACCTTAGCCGGATCGCCCCTCGTCCCTCGCCCCTCGCCCCACCCGACCGGGGCCGGGGACCGCCGGGCCGAGGTGGTGGGAGGCGACACCCCCTACCAACCGGCCGGCCCCGCTGATCGGTTGCCTCCCGCTCACGGGAACTTCGGCGGCCGGTCCGTCAGTCGGCGGTCCCGACGGGCTGGGGCGCTCCGGAGCCCGGCCCGTGCAGGCCGTGCAGTCCGCGCAGGCCGCGCAGGCCGCGCAGCGCGCGCAGGACCGTGGCCCCGGCGATCAGCTCGGCGGCCGTGATCGAGTAGACCGAGCCGCGCTCGAACACGGCCGCGTGGTACGGGACCGGATCCGTCGGCATCATCGTGAGCAGGACGACGGCGCACACCAGCCCGACCGCGCCGCACCCGAGGACCGCCCGACCCGGCCACCGGGCCCGGCTGCTGCGCACCAGGTGCCCGCCCACCACCACCGCCAGCAGGTTGCCGCCGATGATCGCCATGCCCGCACCCAGGCCGTGCCAGGCCGTCGACCCGTCCCGGTCCGCCTCCGGCGAACCGTGCACCAGTCCGACCAGGACGATCCCCACCCCGTGGACCATGGCCAGGACCAGGTACGCCCAGCGCAACCACCCCGGCAGCAGGTGCTGCAGGACCAGGGCCGCGGCGACGAACAGCAGACCCTGCGCGATGAACCCGGCGTTCATCACCGCGTTCAGCGGCGAGCAGATCGTCCGGCCCTGCAACACCCCGCCGCAGGAGGGCACACCCAGATCGCTGATGAAGTTGTGCGCGTAGTCGTAGACCGGGTCCCGCCAGGCGGAGGCCGCCATGGCCTCGGCGACCACGTACTGGACGGCCGCGACCACGAGCGCCACCGCACCCGACTTCCACGCGACCGCCCTGACCTCGTCGTCGATCGCCATCCTCAAGAGCCTTCCGTGTCGGGCCCGACGGAGTTCCAGGAGCCGGGACCACGATCCTGGCGCACGGAGCGGCAGTTGCCGCGACGACACCCACGCGCCGGGTCCCCGACCTCCCTCACGTCCCGACTTTCCCGATTCCCGGTGGCGGCGCCTTCCGCGCGATTGACTGGGGGGACGGGCGAGACGCCGATCGGACGTGCGGCCGCCACGGAACCGCAGGGCGATGGTGAAGGAGAGGTGGCAGCGATGGCCGTGCAGGAACGCCCCGTCGTCGTGACCGGGTCGGGCAGCGTGCGGGGCGTCGTGGAGGGTGGCGTGGCCGCGTTCCGGGGCATTCCGTACGCGGCCTCCCCGGTGGGGGAGCGGCGCTTCGCCGTGCCCGGACCGCACCCGGGCTGGTCGGGCGTCCGCGACGCCGCCCGTCCGGGGCCGTCCGTGCCCCAGGGGCCGTCCCGGCTCGAAGCGGTGATGGGGTGGCGCGCCCCCGACTGGGACGAGGACGGCTGCCTCACCCTCAACGTGTGGTCGCCGGAGCCGCCGGGTCCGTCCGGCCCTCCCGCCGAGGGGTCCGCCCCGGGCGGCCGCCCGGTCCTGGTCTGGTTCCACGGCGGCGGGTTCAGCAGCGGATCCGGCGGCTGGGACTGGTACGACGGCCGGCACCTCGCCGCCGCCGGAGGCCTCGTCGTCGTCACCGCCAACTACCGCCTCGGACCGCTCGGTTACCTCCACCTCCCGGAGCTCGGCAGCGACAACCTCGGGGTGCGCGACCAGGCCGCCGCCCTCGCCTGGGTGCGGCACAACATCGCCGGCTTCGGCGGGGACCCGGAACTGCTCACCGTCGGCGGCCAGTCCGCCGGCGCCTACTCCGCCCTCCACCTCGCCCTCGCACCGCAGACCGGCCCGTGGATCGCACGGGTCGTCACCCAGAGCGGCCCGTTCGGCCTCCCCCCGCAGGACCCCGGCGAAGCCGCCGACCACGCCCGCCGCTTCCTCGGGATCCTCGGCCTGGACCGCCGCCCCGACCCGCTGGCCGCGCTGCGCGCCGTCCCGCCCGGGCAGCTGCTCACCGCCTACGGGCAACTCGCCCGGGACGTCGCCCGCCCGGGCAAGGTTGCTCCGCCGATGTACCCCGTCCTCGGCGGCTACGGCCTGCCGGTGACCTGGCAGCAGGCCCTGGCCGACGGCCGCCAGGACGGCAAGCAGCTGCTGACCGGCACCACCCGGGACGAGATGACGGCGTTCTACGCCTTCGACCCGGCCGTCCGCACCGCCACCGCCGAGCGGGCCCGCGCGATCGCGGCGACCCTGGCGGAGGACGGCGCCGAACGTTACGACCGCACGGCCGCCACCGTTCCACGGACGCCGGGCGACATCCTCACCGAGGTCGCCACCGGACTCCAGTTCCGTGACCGGACCCTCGCCATCGCCGACCACCACGCCGCGGCCGGCCACCCCACCTACGTCTACCGCTTCGACCGCACCCCGACCCCGGACCCGGCCCGCCTGGGCGCCACCCACTGCGCCGAACTCCCCTACCTCTTCACCACCTTCGACGCCTACCCCGACAGCTCCATGCTCGGCGACGCCACCCCCGCCGCCCGCACCCTCGGCCACGCCTTCTCCCACGCCGTGGCCACCTTCGCCGCCACCGGGCGTCCCCCCGCCGAGCACTGGCCCCCGTACGTCCCCGCCGACCCGACCACCGTCCGGCACTTCGGCTGATCCCGGGCCCCTCGAAGGCGCAGGCGAAGGGGGGCTTGAATCTCCCGTCGGGGGAGACGCCAGGCAAGGGGAATGGACGGCGACACGCCTCACTCGATCGGCGAGCCGGTTCGGCGGGCCAGTCTCACGGTCAAGGCCATTCGATTCCACTCCGATCGCGAAATCGTGACGCCGACGGCCCTCAAAGGCGTCGCCTCCGGCAAGCCCTCGGCCGAGGTGGGCTATTGGACCGCGGTGCATGCGTGCGGGCGGAGCGTGGCGCCCCGCGCCCTTGAGGCCCTCACCGGCGGGGCCTTCGCCACCTTCGGGAACGGCGGGCTGGCGCAGCTGGAACTCCCGCATCAGGTGGACAACTCCGTCTCGTGCCGGGTCGCACAGAAGAGCCGGTACGCATTCGACCGCATCCTGCTCGCGGCACCGCCCGCCTTCCCCCCTCGACGGCCATCTGCACATCCGGCGCAGGGACGGCTGTGACCCACCCGCTTTCCACGGATCGGCGCACCTCGCGTCCCTCCCGGAACCGATCCGCAGGCCTTGAGCATTACCGGCCGACAGGGCGTCACGAGGTCGAGAGCCCGCGCTCCTTCGGCGCACGGCCCTGGCCCCCGCCGCCACCGTGACGGCGCGCAGAGATGCCGGTTCCCGCATGCCGCTCGACAGCTGATGTCACAACAACCACTAACTCGCTGTCTCCATTCGTCAGCGACCACCCGGTCACGAGGGAGCGACAGGTGCGGTTCCGGGACGGCGGTGCATTCGATCCTCGCGGACGCTGAGGTCAGTGCTCGGGCGCCCGAACACCGAGTGGACCCAGAGCCGTCGAGCCGCCCGGAAAGGCAGCCGTTGGCGCGCAGGGCGAGCCTGGGGGCGGACCCGGGGGCTCAGCGGAGGGTGCGAATCATGACAGCGTAGAGCGGAGCGCCCTCGAACGGTCGGTGCTCGCCGACCTTCTCGTACGACCACCGCTCGTACATGTCCTGGACCCGGGGGTGGGCGACGTCGACGTAGAGCACAGCCAGCGCTTCGGCGCGTTGGGACGGCAGTGCCTCGTGGGCCTGCCCGGCGATGCCCACCGCCGGCCTGGTCGCGATAGGCATCGGCGTGGACGTCGATGAGCAGTTGGGCGTGGTCGGCGGAAGTCGGTCGGCCCCATAGCGGCGAAGCACTGTCGTCATGGGGATTCCCTGGGTCGTTTCCTCGCGCCACTACCCGTCGACGCGAGGAAACAGTCTCCGGAGGTTTCGATCAGGGCGTGGTGGGGCCAGGGGCGAAGTACTCGTGGAGCATCTCGGTGGTCCAGGAGGGCTGGTGGGTGTCGCCGCGGGGGCCGAACTCGTCGAACCAGGGCTTGACCTCGAGGATCGGCGTGCCGTCGACGGCGTCCAGGTCCTCCACGTGCAGGTCCAGGCCGTCGACCTTGAGGAGGCGGCAGCGGGAGGAGCCGAGCCAGTTGACGCGCCGCATGTTCCGGTGGCCGAAGACGCCGACCTCGGGCCACTGCGGGTTGTCGCGTGGGCGGCGGGCGCCGAAGTTCAGGTCGGTCGGGTCGGTGAGGTGGAAGCGGAAGATGACGTCGAGGTGGGAGAACGCCTCCAGCCCCTTCGTGGCCTCCGGTGGGAAGCGGTCGCCGTCGAGCCGGATGACGGCGCGGGTACCTCCCCAGTAGTCGTCGGTGGGCTCGGTGCGGCCCCCTACCACGTACCCGAGTGCCTCCACGGTGAAGACTTCGGTCACTGTGTTTCCCCTCCTGTGAACGGACCGCGCCAGGTCAGTGGATCAGGCTACAAGGGCCTGTCGGGCCCGTTCGGACAGAGCGGCAGCGCCGGGTACCCCGCGGGCCTGGTAGCGCCGCAAGGTGGTGCGCATGGCCTTGATGGAGTCGGTGTTGCGGGCGGAGGTGATGCCGTCCATCAGGTCGAGCGCGGCGCCCCAGGCGGATACGGCCTCGTCCATTCGGCCTTGTTCGTCGAGGGTGCCCGCCAGCTCATCCGTGGTGAGTGCGTGGATGCGCCGAAACTGGTCGGGGTCGCGGCCTGCGAGCGCATTGCGGCGGTGCTTCTCCGCGTTCTTGTGGTCGCCGAGCTCTGCGAGCGTTTTGCCGGTGTGGGAGCTGATGGTGGCGCCTGCCGGCCCGGCCGCCAGAGCGTAGTCGGCAACCGGGTCGTCGGTACGGGCCAGGGCGTCTTCGGCGGAGAGCAGGGCGGCTGCGGCCTTTTCGCCCTGGCGGGTGGCCCCGTAGGCGCGGGCGCTGGTGATGAGCAGCAGTGCCCGGGTCTGAGGGTCGATGCGGCCGGCCGACCGGCGGAGGGCCTCCTCGGCGAGGTCGACGCAGTGCTGAGGCTGTTTCAGGTTGAGTGCCTGGTGGGCGAGGGCTCGCATCATCCACGCGCCGTGACCGTGGAAGTCGGCCACGCACGCGAGCTGGTAGCCGAGGAGGTAGTAGCGCTGAGCGGCGCCCTCCTGGTTGAGGTCATGGTGCTTCCATGCGAGCAGGTAAGCCAGTTCGGCGACGGCGTTGAAGGCGTCGAGGCGTACGGCCGGGTCACTGTAGCGGCCGCTGAGCATGGGCGCGGCGGCGTCGGTGAGGTAGAAGGTGGCGGAAGACAGCCCGTGGCCACCTCCCAGCTGTTCGTCGGCGGCCCTGAATGCCTGGACGGTGTTCCGGACGGCTGCCACTTCGGCCTTTCCCACCCGGGCGCCGGGCTGGCGGGCACGCAGCGTACGGGCGACGGCTTCGTGGTCGTAGCTCAGCGGCAGAGCGACGGCTGAGGAGACGTAGACGGCCCGTTGAAGAAAGTCGCGGCGGCTGATGTTCATCATGGCCCTTCCCAAGTCAGCGGTAGCGGCGACCGGGTCGGTGGCCAGTGTCGGCAGCTCCTGCGGTTGAGCATCGCCGTACCCGATCTCGTCCAGTGTGACCAAACGCCCGACGATCTTGCTCAGTGCCTGTGCCAGGTATTCGGGGTTGCGCCCCCTCGGGCGCCGTTGGCCACCACACCACAGCGACACGGTCGCCTTGCTCGTGCGGGTATCAAGGTCACCGTTGAGCGCGGCTTGCTCGCGGTGGGCGCGGGCCACGACCTCCAGCTTCAATCCGTAGCTGCTGATGAAGTGCTGAAGAGCAGTGCTGGATGTCGTCATGAGTCACATCCCGGTCTTGGCTGTTAACCCTGTAAACCACTTTCCGTGGTGACGAGTGTACCGAGAGCCACTGCTTCGGTGTTGAACTGATTGTGCGCCTCGACGCAGCCGAACGTACCGTCAACCTGCGGAACTGGCAGGAGCCTTGGATGGTCGCGCTGCTGCGAATCCGATTCCGGTCGAGTCGAGGTGCCTTGGCAGAGGCAGCCGTACGGGCTGCCTCCACTATTGCCCTGGTCCTCTGGAAGTGAGGCGCCCCAATGAAGCCGACATCACGAACCACCACGGTGACGTTCCCCGCCGAACTGGCTCGGATCGGCGTCGTTCGCCGCTGGGTGGGGGCGCAGCTGCCGGAGCTCGGCCTGCGCCTGGACGATCCGTTGGTGGACGACGTCCAGTTGGTGATGTCCGAGATCGCGGCCAACGCCGTGGTGCACGGCTGCGACGGGGGCCGGTC
Organism: Kitasatospora sp. NPDC059146; assembly: GCF_042786665.1. Taxonomy (NCBI): domain Bacteria; kingdom Bacillati; phylum Actinomycetota; class Actinomycetes; order Kitasatosporales; family Streptomycetaceae; genus Kitasatospora; species Kitasatospora sp. NPDC059146. The sequence continues at coordinate 23,825 of NZ_JBHZCY010000061.1, forward strand.
GGACGTGGAGCTGACTGCCGCTCTGCGCCTCTCCCCGACCGGGGTGCTGCGGATGTCCGTCGCCGACCCCGGGCCCGGTAGGCCCGAGTCCCGGAAGGCGGGGGAGGGCGCCACCAGCGGCAGGGGTCTGCTGCTGGTGGCCGGGGTGGTCGACCGGTTCGGCGTCGATGAGGGGCCGGACGGCAAGGTGGTGTGGGCCGAACTCGACCTGCCCGAGGCGGCGCGGCCCGTCCCCGCATCGGTCGCGGGTAGGCAGGTCGAGTCGCAGGTCGTGGTGCTGTGCACCGGCGCCGCCGTGCGGGTTTGGCGGCCCCGGTCCGCCGTCGGTGTGCGGCCCGGTCAGCAGCCTGAGCTCGACCGGATACCGGCGGCGTAACCACCCCACCCGCCCATCGACTTCGTACCGGAGGACTGCGCCGTGAGCGTCGGACCGCGCACCAGAACGCTGACCAGGATCACCAGTGAGGGCCGCAGGCACGAGGTCGCGGCCGCCTACGCGGCCCTGACCCAGGTCTGCACCGACACCGGCGACAACCCCTCCCAGGCCGAGCTGGTCGGCGAACACCCGCACCACGCCTGGTGGTTGCCCGCCTCCAGGGCGCTCGCCCTCGTGCATGCCGACGCGGACGAGGCAGGGGCCCTGCTGCGCGGTGCCCGGCTGCTCCACGAGCACCGGGTGGCCGCCGTGGCCCCGGACTACGACCAGGTCCGGATCGCCCACGGACGCGCGGTCACCTTCTGGCGCAGCCCCGGGCACCCGCTGCGCGACGTCGCCGCGAGCGCGCGGCTCACCGCGGCCGTGCACCGGATCCGGCCCGGCGCGGCCCTGTGGCTGGAGGACCACGACCCGTTTGAGGGGCTGCTGGACGGCCTGGACGACGTCGCGCTGGACGACGCGAGCCAGTGGTTCCTGCGCGAACGCGCCGCCGAGCTGCGCGAGGAGTGGGAGCGCGCCGAATGGCCGACGCCGTCCACGGTCATCCTCGGCGCACGCGCCATCGCCCCCTGCTACGGCGACGGTTCCCACCCCCGGCTGTTCCCGCAGTACCCGTTGCGGTACGGACACCGGGAGTGGGACCTCGTCGCCGCCCGCTGGCACACCGAGTTGCTGCGCGGCCACCGCGACGACCTCCACGCGTACACCGCGGCCTACACCGCCTACGGTCGCGCAGCCCTTGCCCCGCCCTACGGCCAGATCGGGGCCTGGCCGGACTACCAGACCGTGCGGGACGTCGTCGTGCTCACCGCCGTGACGGACACCGTGCGGCGCGCCCACCTCGACACGCATCTGCGCAGGCAGGCCGCCCACCAGGTGGCCTGCCTGCGCGGCGCCCACCGGCCTCCCTGGACCTGGGGGAGGCGATGACCTTCCAGCCCGGCTCCGCCCGCTCAGCCCTTCGGCCCGCGCGGCTCCGTCGGCGGACCGTCACTGAACGAGAGAAGCAACCATGATCTTCACCCTGTCGGACGGCACCCGGGCCGAACTCCTCCTGCCACCGGCCGCCGACCTGCTCACTCAGGACCCGGGCACCATCCCCGTCCCGGAACGGCTGATCACCGACGGCTGGCTCACCCCCGTGACCGCCCAGCTCCTCCACCTCCTCGACCACGCCGACCCCCACGCCCTCGCCACCGCCTCCCACACCGTCCCCGGCCACACCCAGCTGCTCCTCGCCCACGCCCACCAGGACCAGCCCGCCCTGCACCTGTGCCTGCCCGACGGCACCCCCACCCCGCCCCGGGCCGCCGACCACACCGTCCTCCTGTTCCCCCTCGCGGGAATCCTGGACCTGGCCCTGTCCCGCCACCAGGACGACGCCGACCAGCGCCGGCCCCAGTACCTGCGCAGCCTCAACCCCGGCCAGCTCTGCGCCATCCACAGCGGTGCCACCACCGAACTGACCGCCCCCGCCCACAGCGTCCAGCTCGTCCTCACCCACCACCCCCTCGCCGCCCCCGACTCCCGACCGCTCACCCCCGCCGAGTACCAGGTCGCCGTGAAGGAGGCCCGTACCCGCCTCTCCCGGCCCGAGCCCCACGACTGCCGCAGGCCCGGCACCAGCCTCCAGGACATCCCCTACCTGCACCACGCCACCCTGGCGCAGCTCCACGCCCAGCAGGACGCCCTCCACCACCTCGCCGTCCACAAGAGCACTCTGTCCTACCTGACCACCACCGCCGTCCTCGACTACGAGCGCTTCGAGGCCAGCCGCACCACCCTGCTCCTGGACCGCATCGTCCTGGCCCTGGACACCTGGCGCGGCTTCGAGATCCGCCTCAACACCAACCCCCGACCCGCCAACCAGTGCCTTCCGCACACCCACGGCTACGCCTTCGGCGCCCGCGTCCTCACCGGCGGCTACCTCCACACCGTCTCCACCCGCACCGACGGCCGCGACACCGGCCCCTTCACCGCCGACCAGCTGCGCCCGGCCGTCACCACCACCGAACTGCCCGGAAGCTCCTACACGCTGGGCACCACCCTCGCGCACCAGGCCCTCATGCGCCCCGACACCACCACCCTGATGCTCCGCGGCCCCTACACGGCCACCGCCCACGCCGCCACCGACCTCGTCCCACCCGTCGATTCGTGGCCCCGGCCTGCCGACGGCGCCCCGCCCGTGCACTCGCGCCCCATGACCGACGCCGAACACCACGCCCTGTACCAGGCCCTCGCGGCGGACGGAGTCATCGAGCCCCTGCCGCGCGGCAACCGGTGAGCAGCAGCCGTGCCCGACGGCGCCCTTCCCGGCTTGGCAAGCTGGGGCACCACCAACGCCACCCGAGGCAAGGAGCCACCCGTGCACGCCGTCCTGACGACCGATCACCCCGCCTGGCAGCGCAACGCCACCACCGGCCACTGGTACCGGCCCCTGCGCACCGCCGGCGGCTGGTGGCTGGCCACGCTCACCCCGGCAGGCCTCGGCCTGGCCCGCGCGGGCGGTGCGGAGGACCACGAGCCCGCCGTCGTGACCACCGACCCGGGCGACCTGCCCGACGCCGTGCCGACCGCCCTGCGCACCGGCGTGCACGCCCTCGGGCCGAGCGTGCGCGTGGCCAACCCCTGGCTGTGGGACGCGATCACCACCGCGATCCTGCGCCAGGTCGTCCGCGCCGACCAGGCCCGCAAGCTCTACCGCACCTGGTGCGCCGTCCACGGCACCGAGCTGCCCGCCCACGGCTACACCCACCACACGGCACCCGGGCCCGACGCGGTGCTCACCCTCACCAACGAGCAGTTCGCCGCCGTCGGCACGACCTTCCACCGCACCGCGCTGCGCGCGGCCGCCACCGCCTACCTCGAACACCGCTCCCGCTGGGAGCAGTTGGACGCCGCAGCCCTGGTCGCCGCACTCGTGAACGTGCCGAGGATCGGCCCCTGGACGGCAGCCGCGGCCGCCGCGGACTTCACCGGCGACTTCTCGGTCTACCCGCACGCCGATCTCGCGGTCCGCACCTGGGCCGCCCGCATCGCCCCCGACCACCCCTGGCCCGCCGCCGACAAGCCGAAGAAGACCGAGGCCCTGTTCGGCGCGCACTGGCACCACCTGGCCGGCCACGACCCGCGCCACCTCCACACCCTGACCCTGTCGACACTCACCTGGGGGGCCCATGCCCGCACCGACCAGCTCGAAGGATCGGACCGGCACCACCCGTGACCCGGTCGCCGGTGCCGACCCGCACCGGATCCTCGACTGCCTGTTCGTCAACGCCCCGCTGCGCGACTACGACCTGCGCCCGCGCGTCAACGACTACACCCTGCCCGTCCTCGGCATGGGCTACCTCGCCACCCACGCCGCCCAGCACGGCTTCAACGTCGGCATCCTGGACGCCGAGGCCCACGGACTCGGCGTCCAGGACACCACCGACCTCATCAACGAACTGAGGCCGCGCTGGGTGGGCTTCAACCTCCTCGCCCCGACCTACGACCTCACGGCGAGGATCGCGGCCGGGCTCGACCCGGTGATCTCCCTGATGGCCGGCGGCCACCACGCCAAGGCCGACCCGCAACGTGTGCTCGCCGATCCGCGGTTCGCGCGGCTGGATGCCCTGCTGGTCGGCGAGGGCGAGACCCGGGTCACCGCGCTCCTCGGCGACGTCCACCGCCGCCGGGAGCTGCCGAAGGTGATGTGGCGCGACCGCCTCCTCGGCACCACCGCCACCGGCATCCCACGGAACGGTGACACCGCCCGCTGGCTCGCCCCCGACATCAACTCGCTCCTCCTCGACCGCCGCTACCTCACCCAGGACCCGTTCCAGGCCGACGACGGTCGCTGGGAGGCCAACCTCGTCTGCTCGCGCGGCTGCCCCTACGAGTGCGGCTTCTGCGGCGCGGCCGCTTCCATGAACCCCGAGGTCAGCATCCGTACCCGTACCCCCGAGAACATCATCGCCGAGATGCACCAGCTCCACGACCTGTACGGCTGCACCGCGTTCAGGGCCGTCGACGACCTGTTCCTCGGCGCGCGCCGCATCATCCACCCCGCCCTGGAGGCCTTCGCCGCCGAACGCATCGGTGAGAAGTACGTCTGGGACGCCACCGGGCGGATCAACGTCCTCGACCGCGAGGACGACACCGTCCTGGAACAGCTGCGCGCCAACGGACTGCGCGAGGTCGCGCTCGGCATCGAGTCCGGCTCCCCGCGGATCCTGCGGGCGATGGACAAGCGGATCACGCCCGAGATGACCCTCGACATCACCCGTCGACTCCTGGAACGCGGCGTCGGCGTCAAGGGCTACTTCATCCTCGGCTACCCCGGCGAGACCCGGGACGACGCGCTCGCCACCCTCGCCCACATCCGCGAACTCTGGGCCCTCTCGGACCGCTCGGAGGGCACCTTCCGGGCCTCCGCCTTCACCTTCCGTCCCTACCCCGGCAGCCCCGTCTTCCAGCGCCTCGTCCAGCAGGGCCACGACCCCGAGGCCCTGCAGACCTACCAGGACATCGACCTCACCGACCACGGCGCCGACGAGGCGATGCGCGGCCGTGACGAGTTCAACTTCGGCACCGGCCAGCAGTTCGGCGACGTCCCCCTCGCCCAGCTCCACGGCTGGCTCGCCGGCATCTCCCGCGAACAGCACCACCGCACCACCAGCACCCGTCAGGAGGTCGGGACGTGAGCGGCCTGCTGATCAGCGTCGACGGGCCCAGCGGACTGGGCAAGTCCACCGCCGTCGCCGCCACCGCCCGCGCTCTCGCCGCGTCCGGACACACCGTCCGCACCGCCACCGGCCCCTCGACCACCCCCTACGGCACCGCAGTACGCCAGGCCGCCGCGACGATGCGCGGCCGCGCCCTCGCCCTGGCCGTCGCCGCCGACCGCCTCCACCAACTCGACACCGACATCCGCCCCCACCGCGCCGCCGGCACCACCGTACTGATGGACCGCTGGATGGCCTCCACCCTCGTCCTCCAGCGTGCCGACGGCGTCGACGTCGACTTCCTCCTCACCATCAACCAGGGCGCCGACGTCCCCGACCTCGCGGTCATCCTCACCGCCGACCCGGACACCGTGCAGCGCCGCCTGGCCGTCAGAGGCACCCGGCACCGCTTCGAGCTCGACTCCGCCGCCACCGCCCGCGAACTCCGGCTCTACACCGAGGCCGTCCCGATCCTGAACCGCCTCGGCTACCGGCTCCACACCATCGACACCACCCACCTCACCGCCGAGCAGACCGCACAGGCCATCCTGGGAGCAGTCCCGGACCGATCGATCAACACCAAAACTCCGCAGGGAAGTGAGAGAGAGCATGAGTAGCAGCACAACCACCCCGCCGCCGGTGGTCGACGTCCACGTGATCGCCCGCACCCCCGACGGCAAGATCCTGCTGTCCCAACGAGGCGGCCCCTACGGCTACGGCCAGTGGCACGCCCCCAGCGGCAAGCTCGACCCCGGCGAGAAGCCGGCCCACGGCGCCGCCCGCGAACTCGACGAGGAGACCGGCCTCCTGGTCGACCCGGACCACCTCCGCCTCGCCTACACCGTCCTGCACCACCAGGACCCCACCACGCTGCGCCTCGGCCTGTTCTTCGTCGCCACCGAGTGGGAGGGCGAGCCCGTCAACCGCGAACCCGAGAAGTGCCTCGACCTGCGCTTCTTCGCCGAGGACGCCCTGCCCGAGGAACTGATCCCCTACCCGGCCGCCGGTATCCACGGAGCCCTCACCGACCCAGGCGGCCTGGCGCACCACAACTGGCCCTCCGCATAGGGGCGGGGGAGGCCTGGCGCACCCGGGCCTCCCCCGGAATACCACGATATGACGTGGTGCCGGACAGGGGGCGCACTGGTCGACGACTGCGATCGGCGGGACGCGTCGATCGCGGGGCACCGGATCACGCCGTGCTAGACCAGGGGTGGTAGTCGCTGCTGCGAGTGCATCGGCGCGTGCCTGGAGCGTGAGGGAGGCGGCGAATGCGCTCACCACGGCCGGCGGAACAGGAGGACATCATCCTCGGCGTTCCTCCGACGAGTGATCAGAGGACCTGGGACCGGCTCGCTGAGGAGGATGCCGCAGCGGCCGGTCTCGCAGGCAACTGGCTGGCGGGTGTTAGGGCTGATGGCGGGGCCACAGTGCAACAAGAAGCCTCGACGGCCAACTTTGCCCCACAGCCGGACGAGTTGCCGCTGTGGGACCAGTACAGCATCAGTTCCTCGGAGCCGGTCAAGGTGGCGGACCAGGCCGGGCTACCTGACCTCAAGGCGCAGCTCCGAGAGGTGGTCGAAGCCTGGACGGAGATCGTGCCCGAGGGCAGCCGTTCGGCCGACGATCTGAGGGCGGCCCTGGAAGCCGATGTCGAGGCACTTCAAGTCCGATGGCGGCACATCACCACGACTCCGGCCGCACCCGAAGCGGCGGTGGCGACGGGCGTAACGGGCTCCTCCACCGCTGGGCGTAGCGCCGAGGCCGTCAACGCGGCACTCCGCGCTGCCGATCGAAGCCATCCGGCCCTTCAAGGTCTGCGGGAATGGCGAGAGATCCGAATCGTGCGGGAAGCGGTCGCTCGACTGTGGCGGAACATCACGACGAAGGCAGGCGAGTGGGCCCACCGGCTCCTCGCCGACCACCGTGTTTCCGAGTTCCTGCGCAACGCATCGATCCACGCCTGCGAGCGAATCGCCCAACTGGCCCATCAGGGAGCGGACCTGCTGCGCCGGAGGCAGGGGGCACTGCCCACCGCCGCGACCCTGCTCGTCCTCGGCGAGACGGCGAGTGCCTACAGCACCTCTGCGCGGAGTCGGACCAGCCTTCCCACGGCCGTGGCACTGCTCTCCTCGGGCACCGCTCTGCAGTCCGCTCCCCGGAGCAGGCCGTCCTCCGGCACCGTCGACGTTCCCGACCTTCGCAGGATGGGTGAGGCGTTGGAGCGCCCGAGCCCGATGACTGTGCAGGGTCGGCGCGTCTCGGCGGACGCGGCGAAGGCCAGGTCGGGCCGTCAGGCCCAACGGCGGTCGGCTGCCGGCGTCGGGGAGCAGCCCGCACACCTGCGACCCGATGGAGTGGCCGTCCAGCAGGGGCGTCGTCCGAAGCAGAGGTGAGTCAAGTCAAAGGTGCGCCCGCTGTGTTCACCCGATCCGGTGAGTTTCACCACCCGACAGCCCGCGTCGATCCACAGGGCAGGGTGACCGCGTCCATCGAGCCGCCGCCCGTGGTTGCCTGACGTCGCACAGCGACCCGAGGAGGACCGAACTATGAACCCGAACTCCGCTACGGCGGAAGGCGTCGAGCTGGCAGCCGCTGCCGTTCTGAGGAACACCGCCGTTGCCGCGCACGCGCTCGCCGACCTGGCCGTGCGTGACGACCGCTACGACCAACTGGCCGCCCTGGCCGCGGCCTCCTACGCCACCGAAGCAACGATCTACCTACCGTTGCCCGACGGCGTCCCCGGCGACCTCGGCCGAGCGGCGGACCACGACCTGGTCGGTCGGCTCACCGCCCTTGCCGACGCCCTGGACTCGCTCGCCCGAACCTCGGACGACGTCCAGCAGCTGCGGGACCGCCACACGGCCGCCCTCCACACCCGCGACGCGGCCACAGCGCTGCGCAACGCCCTGCCGGTCGACCAGGGGCCCGTCGGCTGATGGACGTCACCTGGGGCGACTTCATCACGCTCGCGGCATCCAGGCTCGAGTACGCCCTGGCGGCGCTCACCCTCGCCGACGCCGAGAGCCGCAGCACCCCGGGCCAGCACGCCGCCCGCAGCGGCGCGCTGGCGGACGTCTTCCAACTGCTCCACCGCAACACCGATCGCTTCGGCCCGCACGCCCCCGACCCGCTCGGTATCGCGGAGGGCGACGTCTCCCGACTGCACAGCAACATGGACATCCTCGGGCGCTTGCTGCGGGACGAGTCCTTCTACGCCTGGTCCGAGCCCGACCCCGCGGCCTCGCACCTGACCGACGCCGTACGTTTCCTCCGACTCGCGGGTGACCTGCTCGCCAGCCATCACGGTCCGGACGGCGAAGCCCGCAGCCCGTACGCCGCCTACCTGGACAGCGGTGGGGTTGCGCGGCACGTCGTCGCGGAGACCGCCGAACTCGCCAGTGTTGCTGGGCGGGTGGCGGTACGGATCGGCCAGCTGTGCCCGCCCGATCGTCGGGTGGTCCGCAGCCACACCGTGGCCTACCGGCTCAGGGAACGCGCGGTGCTGATCGAGCAGGCGACCATCGGCATCCACCGCCAGCTCAGCTCGCCCCGCCCGTCCGTGCCGGCTCCCGGCCTTCTCCACCTTCCGGCTGCCGCGACCGTCCCGCCGTCCCCGGTCCGGCCGGGAGAACCGCAGGGGGAAGCGCTCCGGGCCGCCGGTGCGGGTCTGGAGTGGCTCGCCGCCCACGCGGCGCAGCAGGCGTCACGGAACCTACCGGACGCCACCGCCGCCGAGCTGTCGATCGCCTCCGACCACTCCGCAGTCGCGCACCTGCTCACCGCCCGTCTGATCGCTCACACCCGAGATCTGCTGAGCGCCGATCCCGTGGCCCGCGGTCTCCTCGACACGGCCGGAGGCGCCCTGCGCACAGCGGCTCAGGCCTGGCAACAGGCCGCGGCCGGCTGGAAGTCCGGCCTCGGGAGCGCACCGGCGACGGTGAACCCTCGCTTCGTACGGGAGGCCGAGTTCGCCGTGGTCCGGCTCGGCCGCACTCTCTTCTCCTCCGGCTGGACCCCGCGTGACGGCGGTCGGCGCACCCCCAGGGCCGCGGACGAGATCATCCGGGCCCCGGCCGACACGTCGCACCTGCTGGCCGTCGTCCACGCTGTTCCCGCTGCGGGCCAGGTCCTTGCCGAGCACGTCCCCCGCATCGCGGAGGCGCTGGTCCGGCGCGGAGCCCTGCTGAGCTCCGACCCCGCCCACAACCCGAGAGGCAGCGCGCCCTCGGACCAGATCAAGGAGGGCTGGACCAGGTGGTACCCGGCGTCGCCCGAGCAGATCCGCGAGGTCACCGAGGCGTACAACCGCGCCCGCCAGGCGTCCGCGGCCGCGCAGACCGCGACCGCCCGTGCGGCCGAGGCGGTCGGCCACCCGCTCGGACGGGCCGTTCTCGACGCCGATCGCCGGAACACGCTCGGCTTCACCGGCGACCCCTCCTACGACACCCGGCGTGTGCAGGCCGCCGCGGCGCGCGCCCGCAGCACGAGGGTGCCGGCGCGACCGTTGGAGCCGGCTCGGATGCCCGCGAACCGGGCGGCCGAGCTGGCGCGGGAGGTGGCCAGCGTGCAAGCGCACCGGAGGACCCGTTAGCCGTCGGGTCGGTTGTCGTCCTGAGTTGTGCACCAGGCGCTCGGTACGGTTCCGGGTAGCCGGTGCTCGATCCGGTGCTCGCCCTTGGTACAGCCCGAGAACGGGCCACCTGGTCCGCGCAGCGCCGCCATGCAGGGGCGGTAGTGGTCGCGGTACCAGGTGCTCGGACCGGTGTAACCGCAGACGGCGGGGTCGGTGAGTTCCTGCCAGGCCAGCCACAGCGCGTGCAGGGCGCCCACCGCGTCCCAGTGTTCGGTCCAGAGATGGCACCAGCGGGCCTCGGCCGAGGGCTCGCCGAGGCAGCCGGGGACCAGGACTCCCTCCACCCACTCGGCGAGCAGGCGCAGCTCCGCGTAGAGTTCCTCGCCTTCGAGGAGGAAGATGAACGGCGGGTAGCGCGGGTCGTTGTGCTCTTCCGGTGCTGTTTCTGGTTCCGCGCTGCCGGTGGCGATTCGGCCCGTTGCCTCCGCCGCGCTGCGAGCGACGGCTTCCACCTTGACGCGCATCGCGGCCAGTTCCGCCTTGAGGTCCTCGACATCCTCGGACATCGAGACCATGGTGGGGGTGTGCGCGCCCGAACTCGGGTGTTCAGCCACGGCGTTGTGCCTTCCGCTCCTCCCAGGCGAGATTGGCTCTCTTGGCGATGGCAGCCTCCTCGGTCTTCATGGCGGGGCCGAGGTGTGCCATGGCCTGCTCCTCGTACCAGGGCCGCAGGGCGATCTGGGCGACGGGCATCCCGGTGGCCAGCAGCAGGGCGGTGCCGCGCTTCATGGCGCGGATCTGGGCGGGTTCGAGGATCTGCTCGCGCTGTTCGCTGATCGAGGTGGAACCGCCGTCGCGGCTCCTGGTGTAGGAGCCGCGCGTCACTTCGTGGTTGCCGACCAGGGTGGCGATGTCGTTGACGAACCGGGGGTCGTCGAGGCCCACCCCGATGATCTTCTTCGTGCTGGCTCCCCAGAGGGCGTTCATGCCGGCCTCACCCCAGGCCCGCACGCCCTGGGCGTAGCTCTGGAAGATGCTGAGCGCGGTGATGCCGCGCGAGCCGAGGTGGCTGTAGAGGTCCGGAAGGTCGGCGATGGGACAGATGTTGGCGACCTCGTCGAGGACCGCGCGCATCGGCTCGGGCAGACGTCCGCCGTGGCGTTCGCCGGCCTCGGACGCCGTGGTGAACACGGCGTCGGTCAGGGCGGCGACGATGGCGGCGGCGGCCCCGGACTTCTTGCTGAGCAGGTACAGGGAGTCCCGGCTGAGCGCGAACTCCTCGGGTCGGAACCGCGGACGGTTCCGGTCCGGGAGCATCCAGGCGAGCACCTTCTCGTCGCGCAGCGCCGAGACCGCGGTACGGGCGTTCTGGTAGATGCCGGACTGCGTCTCCTCGGCGATGTTGATGGAACTGTCGACCTGCTCGGCCAGGACCTCCTCGTACCGGTAGAGGATCCGCAGGGGTGCCCGCTCCTTGGGGTCGGCCAGCCAACGGAGCACGTCCCGCACGGTGGCGCCGTCCCACCAGGCGGCGCGGAACATGCCGACCAGCAGGTCGCTGGCTCCCTGGGCCCAGAACGGGTCGGCGGTGTCGCTCTTGACCTGGGCGATGAAGTGCGAGGCGAGGCGCTCGGCGCGGTCGAGGGTCTCGGCCTCGGCGATGATGTCCCACCACCAGGCGCGTTCGACCTGGGCGATGCCCTGGGTGTCGAAGGTCCAGGCGTTGCCCGCCCGTCGGCGGGCGGCGAGCGTGGCGGCATAGACGTCGGGTTTGTTGCTGGTCACCAACAAGGAGGCCGGCGCCCCTTCGGCGACGGGGATCGCCAGCGTGCTCGACTTGCCCGCGCGAGGGGCCATCAGGGCGAGGTAGGTGTCCTCGTCGGAACCCCGCAGTTCGACGCCGGTGGGGAGGTGGTCCCCGAGGAGCACGCCGCGATCGCGCGGGGCGACGTCGCGTGCTCTGACGTCCCGGAGGGAGGCGCGCAGCCGGGTGGCGGTACGGGCGGCCCGCCTGGGGGCGAGATCGCGCACCTGGTGCAGGGTGGCGAGGTGGGAGGCGTTGTGGAACCAGCGCAGGGCGGCCCACAGACCCCAGACGACCCCGGCGACGACGGCCAGGTCGAAGAACGCGGCGCCGATCCCGCTGGCCGTCGCGGAGTGCGGCCAGACGGAGTGCCAGTCGCGCGTCATCTCGAAGACCGTGTACGGGCTGAGCGGAGGGGCGTCGGCCTCTGCGAGAACAGCCCCGACCGCGGCTCCCGCCCAGGTGGACGCGGACAACACCATCGAGCCGCCGACGAGGACTCCGCCTGCGAGCCACATCCGGTCGTTCTCCGTCATCATGGGCGGGCACTCCCAGGCTCGTTCTCCACCGAATCGGTGTGGTACAGCCGGCGCTCGGTCGCGGTGAGCTCCATGGCGGCGGCGATGCCGGGCCGCGTGCCCAACTTGATCAGGTACTTTCCGCGGCCCGGGTGGATCTGGTCGGAGGTGTCGAGACCGCTGCTGGTGGCCGAGGCCCAGGACTCGATCATCATGCGTTCCTGTTCGGTGAGGGCCCGTCGCCCCGAGACCCGGCCGAGTTCCTCGCCGGTGGAGCCGCCGATCACCCAGGTGTCGCACCTGTCCATCAGCCCTCGTGCCTTCGCCCGGTCCTCCTCGGTCGGGAGGGACTCGGAGTCGAGGGTCGAGTGCGTCGCGTAGATGCTGACGTCCTCCGTGGTCCGGTTCAGGCGGCTGATGGCGTCCATCGCGTCGACCAGGCCGGGGCCCGCGCGCAGCGCCCGCCACATCTCGTCCATGGGGAGGACGAGTTTGCGGCGCAGCAGACCGAGACTTCGCGCGCTGTCGATGGAGGAGTAGGCGTAGGCCCAGCTGGCGATCATCCCGGCGGAGACGACGTCGTTGCCCCGGGCCCTGAGGGCACTGATGTCGACGGAGACGGCCGGTGCGTTCAGATCGATCGGCGACGTGGTGGGTCCGTCGAACATCCCCTTGAGCGGACCACCGACCAGGTTGTCCAGGCCGGCCACGATCGAGCGGGTCAGATCGAGGTACGTGTCGCCCTCGGCGGCGAGCTTGGCCCGTAGCACCTCCGGGGCCTGCCGGAGGACGGCGGTGACGTCCGGAACCACTGGATCGGCGCCCGGGACGGCGTCCGCGGCGAGTTGGACGGCGGTGGTCAGCGCCGAACGCTCGATCTCGTTCGCCTGGCGGCCGAGCCCCACCCGGGTTGCCAGCAGAGCCCCAAGGGTTTCCAGACGGCGGCCGGTGAGGACGTCGAGCAGGGCTTCGCGTTCGGCAGCGGGCAGACCGGGCAAGCGGTGCTTGAGCGGCCCGGAGTCCAAGGGGTTGATCCGTTCGGTACCGGTGCCGATCCGCAGGACACTGCCGCCGAGTTCGCGGACCAGTACGGCGTACTCGCCCTTGACGTCGGCCGGAACGCACATCATGTGGCCGTACGCGACGTACACCAGGCAGATCCGTTTGATCAGGGCGGACTTGCCGACACCGGGCTGCGCCATCACCCAGACACCCGGGTTGGTGGTGAGCCTGCCGGTCCAGCCGGACGGGTCGATGCACACCAGCTCGCCGGTGAGGACGTCGCGGCCGACCGGGACTCCCCGTGCCGGCAGGCCCGCGCCCAGCAGGAACGGGTCGATCAGCGCGATCTGACTGGTGGGGCCGGTGTAGACGGCACCGGTGTCCTCCACCGCGACGCGGCCTGCGAACGGGCCGCCCCAGCCAAGCCGCGGCGCGTGGATCCGGCGTAGGGGTCCCAGGAACCGCGCCCGGCCCGTGGGAGTCTCTTCGTGGGCCCACCGAGGAGTGCGGAGCTGCGCCTTGTCCGGCATCGAGAACTCCTCTACTTCACCAGGGGGTTGTAACCGATGGGCAGTCCGGCTGCGAAGACGGCGGCCTGAGCACCGAACGCCGGTCGCATGCGGATCCCCCGGGTGCCGGCGACCGCGAGCTTGAGTTCCTGTTGGGCAGCGGGAAGCTCGGAGGGCTTGTCGGCGGTGACGGTGACCCACAGGGTCCAGTCGACGACCTGGGCCCCGCCGGCGACCTGACGGGCGGCCTGCTCGGCACGCTGGTAGTCCGCCTTCTGACTCCACCTGGCGCGGCCCTTCACTTCGGCGGTGGCCTGCGCCCGGTGCTCGGCGGCGGAGATCTCCCGCTCCAACAGTGCCTCGCCCTCGTGCGGATCCAGGACCCGGTAGCCCAGGGTGATCCGTCGGCGGAAGCGGCCCGGGGCCAGCAGCGGCAGCAGAGTGCTGTAGGGAATCGGGCGGCGGGGCATCTCCTGGAGCACCCAGCTGGCGGACACCGCGCCGTCGTGTGCATAGGACTCCACCCAGTCGTCGGCCGCGATCGGACCGCAATCGCCCCACTGCAGTTCGTCGAACTGCTCGTCCCGGGCGAGGGCCACGCCGGGGTCGTACGCGGAGCGGACGATCCGGCGCAGGTCGGTCGGGGTGGTCCGGCGGACGATGTCGGTGCCGGTCCCGCTCAGGTCCAGGGTGTCGACCACCCGAAGCGTCTCGCCGACCTGTTCGGCGAGGTCGGTCGGGGGGTTGGCGGTGGCACACGGATCGACGGTGACGCTGAGCCAGGAGGCGACCTGGGCGGTGGCACGCGGAGTGGTGCGCACCAGCTCGTCGATGACGTCCAGCGCCAGGCGGGGGGCGTCGGGTCGCCGTCGGTGCTGGACGTCGTCGGCCAGGGCCTCGCCGGCTCCGGGGGTGATCTGGATGGTGACCGAGGCGCCCTTGATCTGCTCGGCCGTCGACATGGTGTTGAGGACTTCGCCCCACGTTCGCAGCCCGGAGCGGACGGCACTGGTGGGGGCCATGAGGCTTCCCCTGGGCGCGAGCAGGGTTGAGACCGTCATCCGACCCGTGGTGCGGTCGTGGACGACGCCGACCTTGCGGCCGCTGGTCGGGTCGTGGGCGGCGATCAGTGACGAGCTCGCCCCTACCCCGGGCAGGTCGAGCACGTAGGGCTGGGGGAGGAGGACACGCCGGTAGGAGGTGGTCCCCGTGCGGTATCCGCGCTGCCACGCCAACTTGGCCCGGTAGTAAGCCAGCGCGGACATCCCGTGCCGGCGGACGGCGGCCAGGCCGACGACCGCCCCGGTCAGCGGAAGGGTGACGAGCAGGCTGGCCGGGTGGCGGACGCCGATGAGACCGTCTGCGGTCAGGACCGCTGCCGCACCGATCGTCGCTTCCTTCGACAGGTTCCCCATCCCGAAGGAGCGACGGGTGCGCAGGCCGCTCACCATCAGCCCGTCGGGTACCTCGTGGGCACTCACAGCTGTCCTTCCGATCCGTTCCCGATCTCACCCGCGCCGCGCTGTACAGCACTGTTCAGTCCGTCCAGGACCTGGATGGCGAGCGCTGCGCCACCCGCTGCGGCTGCGCCTGTCGCAACGCCTGAGCCGCACGAACCCGGCACGCCTTCGGCACCGGGCATGCCGTCAGGGCTCCCGGCTGGTGCGGGAATCCGGGCAGCCCCGTTGCGGGCCGCCTGGGCGAGCGCGTCGCCGCCGGTCGACGACTGCTCCTCGGCCCCCGCGCTCGTGGACATCGACCGCTCGACACGGCGGGCATGTTCGACCGCACTGGTCGCCCCGTCCCCGCCTTCGGCGGCCGGGCCTGCGGAGTCGGCGCCCTCGCTGCGCCCCCTACGGGCGGCATAACCCGCCGCAGCCGACATGGCGGCGACCGCTCCGCCCGAGCCCATGGCAGTGCCGACTTCGTCGGCGACCGGTCCGAAGATCCGCACCAACGCGGCCGGAGCGAGTGCCCCGAGCAGCAGCGTGGTCAGCCCGCGCAGCCATTCGACCACCGAGTCGGCATGGCCGAACTCGGCGAAGCCGGTGCAGATGATGACCGCGACCATCGGCTTGTACACGATGCCGATGAGGATCGACCTGATCAGCAGCGGAGCCCACTTGCGGGTGGTCTCGCCTCCCACCCGGCCGGCTCCGGCGATCGGCAGGAGCAGGCACTGGATCGGAATCGCCGAGTTCCGAAGGAAGATCAGCACGAGCTGGACGAAGCCGACCGGCACCAGGACCAGCAGGCCGCAGATCACGATGAAGGGGTTGACCACATGGGGAACCAGGACGTCGACGATGTGGCCGGTGGCGGTCCCCGTGTCGCCGAAGGTGCTGTCGACCAGCCCGTCGGTCAGCGTGTCCCCAGCCCTGAGCAGCAGTGCGACGCCCGCGACACCGCCCACGCACAACAGGCAGTTCTGCAGCCACCCGCTCAGGGCCTGCCCGAGGTGACGCATCTGCCCGGTGACGGCCATCCGCCCGATCTGCCACATCAGGCCGACCGCTGAGATGATCAGCCCGAGCCACACCAGCATGCCGGCCAAGGTCGCGTGCTCACCGAACAGCCCGGTGTCCTCCAGCCGCAGCGACGGCCCCTGGAGGGCGACCGTCAGTGTGAACTTCACCAGGGCCTTGACGAAGGCGATCCCGGCTTTGAGCAGTTCCCCGATGGTGGAGTTCCAGACGTCGGTCCACTCGGCCTCGATCGTCCGATCGACGGTCTCACCGATGTGCTCGCAGTGGTGGCCGTTGGTGAGGTAGTCGTAGGCGCCGACCACCCCGTACTCACAACCCGCCTGGGCGAGCGAACCGATGATTCCGGGCTTGTCGTCAGCGATCGCGGGCGGGGCGAGTGCGACGAGGCCGCACAGGGTGACGACAGCCAGCAGCACGGCGACCAGACGGTTCCTCACGAGGCCTGCCTGATCGCGGTCCAACCCTGCGCGTTGAAGGCGGGGTGGCCGGGGGCCGCGATCTCCGGCACCGAGTCCGGAGCCGGGGACGTACCGCCGGTGGGGTCGAGCTTCCAGTCTCCGTCCCGCCACACCACCCCGATGGTGCCCACCGCGTACGACACGGCCTCGGGCCTGGTCTCACCGGCCTTCTGGGCGGTGCGCAGCAGCAAGTGGGCGGTGACGGAGTCGGGTTGGGCCTGGACGAGCTTGAAGCCGACCAGGTGGGTTCGAACCCAGGCGCCGGCCGGCAACGGGCCCGATTCCGGCAGGCCCATCGTGGAGCGGGCGCGTGCGTCCGCCTTCGCTGCGCCCTGACGGATCCGCTGCTCCCTGGTCGGGGTCCGATCGGAGGCGGCCGTGTAGGTCCTGTAGAAGGTGAGCTGCTCGTCCACCAGGGTCGTGGAGCCCTCGACGTCGAAGCCGGAGGAGGCGACCAGCATGCCGATCGCGCCGTCGGTGCTGTGGGGGAAGCCGACCTCCCGACTGCCGACGGTACGGGTGCCCCGGGGCGCGGCGAGCCATCGCTGCGGTTCGGTCCACGTGGTCGGCAGGCTGTACGTCGACACCGGTAGCGGGGGCGCTGCGACCGTGGTGGCCGGGGGTTCGCTGGGCTGAGCCTTCGACGGCTGAGCATCGCCACCGGACAGGGCCGTGTAACCGGTCAGGCCGACGACGATGGCGAGCAGCGCCCCCGCGCTCCACAGGGCAGAACGTGAGAGGACTCCGTCCCTCCTTCGGGTCCGCACTGGTCAGCCCACGATGCCGTTGAGGATGCTGATCAGCGAGCCGGACAACAGGATCGCTGCGACTCCGGCCCCCATCCACTTGAACGGTTCGCTGCCGCCGCCGTGGCGGCTCTTCTCGGCCGTGGCGAGCTTGAACACACCGAACCCGGTGGCGAAGACGCCGGCGAGGACGAGGAGCCACAAGCCGTAGCCGAACAGGGTCGAGACCATGCCGTCCATGCCGGGGATCTTGGTCGGCTTGGCGGCAGGGATCAGGTCTTCCGCAACGAACATCTGTCACTTCCCTTCGAGCTGGGCGCGCAGCCGGGCAGCCGCGCGCGCCACGACGGCATCGGCCAGGGCGTCCTCCGCTCGCTCGACCGAGCGGAGTACCGGCAGGTACGGCAGGTAGGTGGTTCCGGCGAGGCGTCCGCCGAGCGCGCGGAGACGGTAGCGGGCGGCCGGCGCGGGACGGGCAGGAGCGTCGGCGACCACGACCAGCCAGGGCCTCGGCACCGCGCCCGTCGGCCAGCCCTGGACGATCACCTCGACCGAGGCGATGCCGTAGACGGTGCTCGGGGCGACGAGGACGGGCTGGACGCCGTACGGCACCGCTTCCCCCGGCCCGAGGCCACAGGCTCGTGTGCCCCGGCCGCCCTCGTCGTCGAGCATCCGGAGCACGACGGCGGAGGCGATGTCGTATCCGTGGACCGGCAGTACTCCGTACAGCGGGACGACGCGCGTGCGCTGAACGGGTACCACCGGATCGGCTGTCATGTCGCAACCTTCCCTGGCTGCTTGCGTTGGCAGATCGAACTCCTTCGGCCACAGAGGGTAGCGTAGTCATTCGACTGCATGGCGTAACGGAATCGGCCGTTCGGAAGGCACGCGCAGCCGCCCGTTCGGACCCATCCGTGCACGACTCAAGGGGATTCCGGTGAAGAATGTGCTGCTCGGATTCGGTGGGCTGCTCGTCCTCTTCCTCGGCGTGATCGGTGCGGCGCTTGCCCTGGTGGCGACGGCGGGGGCTGCCGAAGCGGATCGTGTGGCGGTGGACGGCGTGCCCGAGGCGTATCGCCCCTGGGTGTTCCGGGCCGCCCGCCAGTGCCACGATCCGGGGCTGACCCCGGCCCTGCTCGCGGCCCAGTTGTTCGAGGAGAGCGGCTTCCGGGCCGACGCCCGCAGTCCGGTCGGCGCCGAGGGTCCGGCGCAGTTCATGCCGGGTACCTGGGCGACCTGGGGGCGCGACGACGACCAGAGCGGTTCCGCGTCGCCGTACGACATCGGGGACGCGGTGATGGCACAGGGCCGCCTGATGTGCAGCTTGCTCGTGCAAGCGCGGGCATCGGGCATCGCCGACGACCCCCGGCGCCTGGCGCTCGCCGGCTACAACGCGGGCTGGGCTGCGGTCCAGGGCAGCCGTGGTGTTCCGCCCTACGGCGAGACGCAACGCTATGTAGCCGAAATCATGGGGAACTTGGGCCGCTTCGGCGGAGCCGGCCTGCTGTCGGAGATCTCCGGCAGTGGTGTCGGCCCGGCCGCCGCGAGGAAGGCCGCCTCCCAGCTCGGTGTTCCCTACAGCTACGGTGGCGGCAGCCCCGTCGGCCCGAGCCACGGCCACTGCGACGGCGAGGACGGCTTCCGCGGCGGCCAGTGCCTGGCCGACTCCACGCTCGGCTGGGACTGCTCAGCGCTGGTCCAGTACGCCTACTGGCCTGCCCGCCAGCTCCCCCGCACCGCCGCCGAGCAGTACGCCGCCACGGCCGACCACCCCGTCGCCCAGGCCGAACTCCGAACCGGCGACCTGCTCTTCTGGCGCCACGGCAACGGTCACGTCTACCACGTGGCCCTCTACCTCGGCGACGGGGTGATGATCTCCGCGCCGAAGACCGGGGACGTCGTCAAGAGGGCTCCCGTCACCGACATGCCCGCCTCCGACTTCGCGGGTGCCACCAGGCCGTAGAGGGTGTACGACGATTTCCCGCTGGCCGACGTACGCAGCTCCCTGGGGGTGGGAGGCTTTGGTCGAGAGCCGACGGATTCCCGCTGCCCGAGGATGAGCGCAGGGAAGAGACTGCTCCGTACAGCTTGGAAAGCGGTCAATGGCTCCTTGCAGCGGTGGAGTTGAAGGTCTCGCGGTAGGTGCGTGGCGGCACCCCGACGTGTGCCTTGAACAGGGTGCGGAAGTTGGCCGGGGTGCCCAGGCCACAGCGTCGGGCGATGGCTTCGACCGTCAGGTCGGTGGATTCCAGGAGGTCCCGGGCGAGGCCGAGTCTTGCGTCGAGCAGCCAACTCATGGGCGGTCGGCCGGTGTCGGTGTGGAAGCGGCGGATGAGTGTGCGGCGGGACATGCCGGCCTGGCGCGCCAACTGGTCGACGGTGAGCGGTTGGTGGAGGTGGCACAGGGCCCACTCGTACACCGGCATTGTGGTGCCGGAGGGGTCCGCGGTCACCGGCAGGTCGGCGAACTGGGCCTGACCGCCGGTGCGGTGCGGGGCGGTTACCAGGAGGCGGGCCCGCTGGTTCGCCAGACGGGCGCCGTGGTCGCGGCGGATGAGGTGCAGGGACAGGTCGAGGCCCGCGGCGACGCCGCCCGAGGTCAGCACCTGGCCTTCGTCGATGTACAGCGCGTGCGGCTGCACCGTCACCTGCGGGTACTGGCCGGCGAGTGCCGCGGCGTAGCGCCAGTGCGTGGTGGCCCGGCGGCCGTCGAGCAGGCCGGCGGCGGCCAGGGCGAACGCCCCCGAGCAGATGGACACCATCCGGCTGCCGCGGGCCGCCGCCTGTGCGAGGGCGGCGGTGACCGCGGCGGAGGGCGGGTCGGGCTCCAGGTACCCCGGGACGATCACGGTGTCCGCGGTCTCAAGGGCGTCCAGCCCGTCGATGACGGACAGCGCCGGGCCGCCGTGCATCGGCACCAGGCCCGGCCGTTCCGTGCACACCGTCATCGAGTACGGCCCGTCCGGCCAGCTTCCGAAGACCTGCAACGGGATGCCGATGTCGAGGGCGAGGACGTTCTCGAGCGCCACCACGACCACGTGGTGCTTGCCGTCGGAGGTGTGGGCTCCCATGGCACGATCCTATCCCTGGATGGCACTCGTGCCACTGACTGCCTCGCTCCGTCTGCGCCTACGGTCGGTTCATGACCACGGGAAACGCTCTCCTGCCGTCACCACCGGGTGCGGTGGTTGTGCACGGCCTCGACGGGGACGCCTCCGCGGTGAGCCGACAGGGGTGAGCACCATGAGGATCAAGCTGGATGGGGCCCAGGCCGCGATCGAAAGAGCCCGCGCCCACGCCGTGGCGATCGGCGTCCCGATGAACATCGCCGTCGTCGACGGCGGCGGACACCTGGTCGCGTTCGCCCGAATGGACGGGGCGATCCTCGGTTCGATCGAGATCGCGCTGGCCAAGGCGAAGACGTCGGTGCTGTTCGACGCCCCGAGCGAGAAGCTGTGGGAGTTCTGCGGGCCCGGCGGCCCGGCGCCCGCGACCGAGCACACCAACGGCGGGCTGATCCCCTACGCGGGCGGCCTGCCCCTGTACGACGGCGACGCCACCCTGATCGGAAAGAGAGCTGCCGTGACCACCGACGCACCCCTGCCCGTCTTCGAACGGCTCGGCCTCCCGGACACGGACCTGTCCCGGGACGCCTACGCCTGTGCGCAGCGGGCCACACCCGACTTCGTCCTCTTCCACAGCGTCCGCAGCTACGTCTTCGCCCGCGCCCACGCCCGGCAGCAGGGCCTGCGCGCAGGAACCGACTACGACGACGAACTGCTGTTCCTCAGCTGCGTCTTGCACGACATCGGGCTGAGCGAGGAGGGCAACGGCGACCAGCGCTTCGAGGTCGACGGTGCCGACACCGCGGCGGCGTTCCTCCGCGAACGCGGCGTCGAGGAACGGCGCATCGCCATCGCCTGGGACGCCATCGCCCTGCACACCTCGGAGGGCATCGCCGGGCGCAAGGGCCCAGAGGTGCGGCTGGCGCAGGAGGGCATCGGCACCGACATCCTCGGAGTCCGACGCGAGAGCCTTCCGGCCGGCCTCGCCGACGAGGTGCACGCCGTGCTCCCGCGCATGGACCTGGCCTACGCGCTGAGCGACGCGATCGTCGCCCAGGCCACCGCCAAGCCGCAGAAGGCGACTCCGCTGACCTTCCCGGGAGCAGTGCTGCGCCACCATCTGCCGTACGGCGCTCAGCCCACCTGGTACGACCTGATCGCCATGGCGGGTTGGGGCGACCGTCCCGTCGGCGCCGTCGCCCGGCGCCGTGCCCGGACGCCCGAGCAAGTCGGGGCCATGTTCACGGAGTACCTGGCGGCGGGTGACATCGAGGGCCTGCTCTCGCTGTACGAGCCGCACGCCCACTTCGTCCCCACCCCCGGAACCCACCTGGTGGGCACCGAGGCCATCCGGAAGGCCCTGCGACAACTGATCGACAGCGGCGCCCGACTCGAGCTCGAACTGCGCGAGATCCGGCAGGTGGACGGCATCGCCCTGGTGTCGAACACCGCCACGCTCACGGGCGCCGGCCCCGAACCGGTGATCTCCACGACCACGGAGATCCTCCGGCGCCAGCCGGACGGCGGCTGGGTCCACATCGTGGACGACCCGTTCTTCACCTGACCGCCTACGCCCCGCACCAGCCGCCCGCCGGTGGTCCAGGCCTCCTGACCGTCGGGCAGAGAAGCGCGTCGACCGGAACGGCTTCCAGCTGGGCATGCAGGGCCTGGGCTCACCTGGACCGTCCGGTACCAGGGCGAGGGACGGGAGCGCCGTGCGGAGCGGTGCCGGGGCCGGTGAGTGCTGTGCCACGCGTTCGTGAGGGAGGAGGTCCGGCGGCCGCTGACGAGGCCCTTGCCGCGCTGGTCACGACTGGGCCCGACGCGAGGTCGTCGTGCGTCGGGCGGTGCAAGGCCGCGACGGTGGCGTGGATCAGGCGGGCAGTGAGCTGGGAGACGGGGCCAGCCTCCCAGCCGCGGTCGCGCATCAGCCGGACGAGGTGGTCCGGGACGGACCGGCCGTCGTCCTGCATACGTGCCATCCGGGCGGCCAGCAGGGGCCACTGACGGGAGCCCACCAGCAGCCCCGCCGCGCGTTCACGGCCGGGCATCGCCTCGTGGACCCAGCGGACGAAGCGGCCGTTCTCCGCCTGGCTCACCCCCAGCTGCGCCAGCGCCCTACGGCGATTTCCGAGGTCGAGGTCCTTCGGCAGGTCCAGGCCCACCGTCAGCGGACCGTAGGAGAGCACGGCGTCCCGGCTCGGAGCAGCGCCCGATCGCTGAGGGGCGTTGAGCGTCCGGCCGACCGCACGGTCGACTCCCAGCCCCTCGGCGTAGGCCGCGGCCAGGACCCGTCGGACGTCGATGCCGTGGTCGTGGAGTTCCTGCATGGTCGCGGCGATCTCCGGCCAGATGGGGGAGGAGAGGACGGCCTCGCGCACCGGGCCCGCCGGAACGGTCGCACGCAGCACCCGCGCCCACTCCTGCGTCCGCCCCGCTGCGACCCGCGCCGAGTCGGCGGCGACCGCGTCCCGGACCGCGACGGCGATGTCCCCGACCTGCGGGAGGAAGTGATCGAGGTCGACACCGGCCTGCCGCAACGCGACCAACTGCTGTGCCATGGCGGGCCAGTCCGGACCGGACATCAGGGCCCACGCGACGTCCGGGACGAGCCTGGCCTTCACGTCCCCGGCCGCCTCGGGGAGGGCCTGGTCCACCGGCGGCAGCTGGCGTTCCCCGCCCGTCCTTCGCTGCGCCGCACGGCGGACCGCGTCCGCGACGGCGAGCACCAGCCGTACCGCCATCGTGGATGCCTGCACCGCTTCGCCGACGGCCTCGGCGAAGGGCTCGCCCGGGTAGGGCATGGTCATCGGGGTCTCCTGTCTGTCAGCGGCTCCGGGTGGGGCCGTCGGCTCCACGGCCGGGGGAGTGTCCTGCTCCGACGGTCGAACCTGGGATCGCCCGCGGAGGGTGCGCTGGTGCGGCGCCGGCCTGCGGAGCAGCAGCTGCTGGTCCTGCGTCCAACGGAACGCTGTGAGCGGCGGCCCAGCCGTCCAGCCTCCAGACGAGGACCTGGGCGACGGACTCGGCTGACCTGAGCTCACGTCGGGCGGCCACCGCGGCGAGGACCGAGACGGGGCTGACGCCGTGCCGCCCCAACGCGGACAGCCGCTCGCGCAGGGCGGGCCAGGCTGGGTCCAGGAGTACGGCCGACGCATGAGCGGGAACGGCCCGAGCCACGACCTCGGCCAGTGGCGACGGTCCCGTCCCACTCGTACGCGGCCGGGTTCCCGCACCGACCGACGATGCCCCGGTGACGAGTTCCACCGCCTCCCGTAGCGGCCGGCCCGTTCGGGCCGCGGCTTCGGCCTGGAGGCGGTAGCCCTGCTCCTCGTGCCACAGCTGCGCCGCCTTGACGGCTGTGGCCAGGGCGAGGAGGAAGCCCAGGAAGGCGACGGTGTCGTTACGGCCTGACGACCCTGCAGCGGACACGAGGATCCGGACCGAGGAACGCAGCAGCAGCCGCGCCTCCCCGTCGAGGTCGCGGTGGCCCGGTGCCCGTGCAGCCCGTTCGAACTCGGCTGCGGAAGCGCGCAGAGCCGGCCCGGTGGGGGACGGCGCGTTCTCGGCCACCACGACGAGGAGGTCGCCGAGAGCGGCGACGTCACCGGCACCCTGCCGTGGCCCGTCGGCGCCGAGTCGCCCGGAGACCACGTCGAGGTTGAGCTCGAGCGTCTGCCAGAGCATGTCGGGCGGGATTTCGGGCGCCGGGATCGGGACCTGCCAGCGTTCCCGGACACGGGGGAGCGACAGGTCGTAGGCCAGGCTCGAGCCCGCGAACCACACCGCGCGATCGCCCCGGTCCCGGTCGCCCGGGAGCGCGACCGCGTAGCCGGTGAACGCGTTGTCCTGCGCGCCGACGCGCTGGGTCACCCGCACTCCGGAAGAGCGGAGGCGTGCGAAGAAGTCGTCCTCGCCCGCGGCGGAGGCCGCTGCCGTACGGACGGTTCGTTCGAGTTGGTCGCGTGCGCTCTCCGGCAGGTGGCGGCGGGAGGCTTTTCGCGTCTCGCCCGTCGTGGGCCAGCGTTTCGCGGTTCGGTCCCCCGACGTCAGCGGACGTAGGTTCCATCGGGTCTCGAGCTGTCGGGCGAGCCGCTGCATCCGGACGATGTCCTGCCGCAGATTCGGTTGGATCCCGTCCTGCCGGGCCTTCGTCGCGACGATGTGGATGTGGTCGTCCGCGTGGCGGACCGCGACCCAGCGGCAACCCCACGGGTCACCGTGCGGGGCGATGCCGGCGGCGTTCATCATCGTCGCCGCGGCCTCGGCCCACTGCCCGTCCGTCAGGAGCGGATCCTCGGGAGCCGTGCGCACGGCGACGTGGTAGACGTGCTCGGCGGGGACGTTGCCCGGGAGGGCGTGCACCGGGGCGTCCAGCAGAAGTCCCAGGTCCCCCACCGTCGTGTTCGCCGACCGCGCGGGGTCGGGCACCCACGGTGCCCACGCGGCGACCATCCGAGGGTCCTCGTGCTCGTCCCGCTTTCCGGGACCGTAGAGGTAGAACAGAAGCCCCGCGGTGTCGTTCCCACCCTTCGCCCTTTTCGGAATCACCAGCGCGACGCTCGCTCCCGCATCACCTGGAGCGTCGCGCGATCTACCCGACGAACGGCCTCCTCGACGAGGTGCACGATCGGCTGGACACCGCCGTCTCCGCTCGGCCCGATCGACGCGCAGAGCCGCACCAACTCACCACGCGACCGGATCAGCTCGGCCAGCACATCCCGGGCGTCCGCCGACACCGGCACGAGCTGATCCTTGGCGACTGCCAGCGCCTTGCGGGCCGCCCACGCGGACACGGCCATGCCGTCGCGGTTCGCGGCCTCCCGCACGATGGTCAGCTCGACATCGTCGTAGGCGAGATTCACCCGGTTCGACCGGGGTGACCGGGTCTGCCGCTCCCGGCGCCGTCCACCCTGCGTGGCACTCACCCTCGCTGCTCCTCGGCTCTGTGAGGACGTTTTTCTCACGGATCCGGAGCGACCCCGTCCCTCGCCGGACTCCCGCTTCGCCACTCTGGTTCGTTGTCGAATTACCTGCTCGTAGATACGCCGGGGTGATGGTCGCGAATCACCGATACGGGTGACACCTGCGAGCGGGTTCGAGACCGTCGGGGACGGCGGTTCTACGATCCCCGGCATGACGAGAGATGACGAATTCCTTCGGCGGATGCGTGAGATCCAGGAGGGGCGCGAGAAGGCGATCGTGCCGCTCGCCGGCCTCATGGCGCAGCGCAAGCGCTTGCGCGACCAGCTGGCCGAGACCGAGGTGCCGTACGGCCAGGCGTTCGCGGCCGCGGAGGCTGCGGGCTGGAGTGCGGAGGAGCTTTCGCGGCTGGGCGCGGAGGCGCCCGTGCGCCGCCCGAAGGGGAGGCCTCGGAAAAGCGGTGCAGGTATCAAGACCGCCATCCCGGGACCGTTGTCCGGCAGCGCGGACGACGCGGCCACGACGGACGTTCCTGCCAGCTGAGGCTGTACCCGCCTGGCAGGCGGGTGCAGCGAGTTAGTGTTCGTTGTTCCATTGGCGGAGAGCCGATCGGATCGGGGCTTACTGATGGTTTCGGGGCGAGTTGAACTGTGCTCCTGTTGCGTCGCCGTTCGCCAGGTCAGTAGCGGAACCGTGGCTCAGAGCCGTCGATGCGCAAGATGCAGTTCCTGGCCCAAGAGGAGAACGTGGACCAGCCCTGGCCAACGGGCTTCCGGTTCGCCGACCGGACCCGGGCCCGTCACGCCGAGGTGCACACCCTGCTTGCCGCGGGCCACGGCAGACGCGCCGTCCAACGGCAGCTCGGCATGACCTACCGCATGGTCAAGGCCCTGGCCGACGCCGCGAACCCGGAGGAGTTCTTCCAGGGTCAGTGGCAGAACCGCCCATCCGTCCTCGACGACTACAAGCCCTACCTCGACGACCGCTGGAACGATGGCTGCACCAATTCCTGGAAGCTCTGGGAGGAGATCGTCCCGCTCGGCTGCAAGGGCAGCTACCAGCGCGTCAGTGCCTGTCTGCGGTAGAAGCGGACCTCGCCACGGCCGGTGCCGCCCAGCCGCCGTCGCCCCGTACCGTCGCCGGCTGGATCCTCCGGCAGCCCACGGCGCTCTCCGAGTCCGAGCAGCTCCAGCTCAAGACGGTCCTGGCCGGCTGCCCCGAGCTGGACGCCCTGACCCGGCACGCCCGCACCTTCGCCGTCATGCTGACGGAACGCCAGGGCGAACGGCTCCTGGAATGGCTCGCCGCGGTCCGCCAGGACGACCTGCCCAGCCTCTACACCCTCGCGTGTCCGAGACAGCAACCGGCGGCGTGGGCGCCGCCGACGACAGGCCCGGTTCGGGAGCACCGCGGGTGGCCCTGGTCACCGGCGCGGGGCGCGGCCTCGGCGCGGCGATCGCCACCCGACTGCACGCGATCGGGCTGCGGGTCGCCTTGCTCGACCGCGACGGAGACGCCGTGGCCGAAGTCGCCCGAGGGCTCGACCCCGGGCTGGGCAGCGCGCTGGCGCTGACCGTCGACGTGGACGACACCGCGGCGGTGGAAGCGGCGCTGGGGGAGGTCGCGGGAAGGTGGCACGCGCCCGACATCCTGGTCAACAACGCCGCCCGCACTGTGCCGGGATCGGTCTGGGACATCGCACTGGACGAGTGGGACGCCGTCATGACGACCAACCTCCGCAGCGTCCTCGTGCTGACCCGGCTCTGCGCGGCGCCGATGCGGGAACGCGGCTGGGGTCGCGTCATCAACCTGTCCTCCCTGGCGGGCCAGCAGGGCGGGACGCTCGCCGGCGCGCACTACTCCGCGGCCAAGGCCGGCGTCCTGGCGCTCACCAAGGTCTTCGCCCGGGAGCTGGCCCCGTACGGGGTCACCGTCAACGTAGACGCCGGGTACGTCACCGGCGCCACCTTCGACATCAACGGCGGGACACACATGCGCTGATGACCTGAGGGGCGTGGCTGGGTATTGGGGTGGAACACCCCCGTGGCAGACCGGGACGGCCACCGGACGGCGAGCCGGTCGGTGGCCTCCCGGGGCGAGACGGCAACGGGGGAGGGCTCACCGGCTCCGATCCGGGAGCAGGGCCCGTACGGCAGGTGAGGCGGTATGGCCGTGCGATGTTGGCCCGACCGGATGGCGGCTGTTCGCCGTTCGGCGTGCCGGGTCGTCGGCGGACCGGGCGGGTCCCGGTGCGCGGGTTAGGTTCGGGCCCGTGACCGGCAACGACGCGGTCCTGGCGCTGATGGTGGTCACGGCGCTGGGCTTCGACTTCACCAACGGCTTCCACGACACCGGCAACGCGACGGCGACCTCGATCGTCACCGGCGCGCTCCCGCCGCGCGTCGCGGTCGCGGTGTCGGCGGTGCTGAACCTGGTCGGCGCGTTCCTGTCGACCGCTGTGGCGGCGACCATCGCCAACGGCCTGGTCGCCAGCGGGCAGGTGACCCTGACCGTGGTGTGCGCCGGTCTGACCGGCAGCATCCTGTGGAACCTGGCCACCTGGTTCCTCGGGATCCCCTCCAGTTCCTCGCACGCGCTGATCGGCGGGGTGGTCGGGGCGACGGTGGCGGCGGCCGGGGTCTCGGCGGTCAAATGGCAGGGGCTGGTCTCCAAGGTGGTCGTGCCCGCCGCGCTGTCGCCGTTCATCGCCGGCGGGGTGGCCGTGGCCGGCACCCTTCTGGTCTACCGCCTCACCCGCGGCGTGCCCGAGGGCCCGCGCGGGCGCGGGTTCCGGCTGGGCCAGATCGGCTCGGCCTCGATGGTCTCGCTCGCCCACGGCACCAACGACGCGCAGAAGACCATGGGCGCCATCACCCTGGCCCTGATCGCCAACGGCACCCTGCCGACCGGAGCGCGGGCACCGGACTGGGTGGTCGTCTCCTGCGCGGTGGCGATCGCCCTGGGCACCTACGTCGGCGGTTGGCGGGTGATCCGCGCGCTGGGCAAGGGGCTGGTGGAGATCGAACCGCCGCAGGGGATGGCCGCCGAGTCGGCCTCGGCCGCCGTGATCCTCTGCTCCACCGACTTCGGCTACTCGCTGTCCACCACGCACGTGGCCACCGGGTCGATCCTGGGCTCGGGGATCGGCCGGAGGGGCGCGGCGGTTCGTTGGCAGCTGGCCCACCGGATGGCCACGGCCTGGCTGCTCACCCTCCCGGCCGCCGCAGCGGCCGGCGCGGTGGCCTACTGGGTCGCGAACGGGATCGGCGGAACGGCCGGGGTGGTGGTGATCCTCGTCGTGCTGGTACTGGCGTCGACCGCCTTCTTCGCCGCCTCCCGCTACCCGCCGGTGACGCCGGAGAACGTCAATGCCGCATGGACCGGTTCGGTGGCCCCGGAGCCGGTCAAGGCCAAGGACGAGGTGGGCCCGTGAACTCCTGGGTCAACCTGGACGCGCTGTGGCGGATCGTCGTGGTGGGGCTGCTCACCGGCGCCGGCCTGCCCGCGCTGTTCGCCCTCGGCCTGCGCCTGCTCAATCCGACCGGTGCTGAGGGTTCGGCCGACCGGCCCACCGCCGGGCCGGTCGGCTACGCCCTGGCCGGACTGGTCTTCGCGGTGGTGCTTGCGGCGATCGGCTGGGGCATCTCCGTCATCGTCAACCACCGCTGACAGTGAGGATGTTCATGAGCGGTTCCCGGGCAGGTCTGACTCAACCTCTGACTGACCTCGGGTCCTCAACCGGATCTGTCGGCCTCG
>NZ_JBHZCY010000062.1:0-52468 GCF_042786665.1 Kitasatospora sp. NPDC059146
GGGTGGGGGAGCAGCGGCCGTCGGGCGTTCCGGGAGGGGGGTCAGCCGCGGACGGTGGACTCGAAGGCGTGGAGGTAGGGGTTGACGGGGCGGACGGCGGCGACGTCGAGGCCGGCCTCCTGCATGAGGTGGACCATGCTCTCCTCGGAGTGCTTGGCGCCGCCGACGTTGAGCATCAGCATCAGGTCCATCGCGGTGGTGAAGCGCATCGAGGGGCTGTTGTCGACGAGGTTCTCGACCACCACGACCCGGGCGCCGGGGCGGGCCACGGCGACCACGTTGGCGAGGGTGCGGCGGGTGCTGTCGTCGTCCCACTCCAGGATGTTCTTGATGATGTAGAGGTCGGCGCGCACCGGGATCTCCACCCGGCAGTCGCCGGGGACGAGGCGGGCGCGGGCCGAGAAGGCGCCGCCGTCCTGGAGGCGGCGGTCGGCGCCGGCGACCACCTTGGGCAGGTCGAGCAGGGTGCCGTGGAGGGCCGGGTGCTTCTCCAGCAGGCTGGCGAGGACATGGCCCTGGCCGCCGCCGATGTCGGCGACCGAGTCGATGCCGGTGAGGTCCAGGTACTCGGCGAAGTCCCGGGCGGACTGCCGGCTGGAGGTGGTCATCGCCTTGTCGAAGACCTTCGCCGAGTCGCCGGCGTCGCTGTGCAGGTAGTCGAAGAACTCCTTGCCGAACAGGTCGGGGAAGACGTTGCGGCCGGAGCGCACCGCCTCGTCGAGCTTCGGCCAGGCCTCCCAGGTCCACGGCTCGGTGCACCAGAGGGCGATGTGGCGGAGGGAGTTGGGGGCGTCGTCGCGCAGCAGGCGGGACATCTCGGTGTGTTCGAAGCGGTCGCCGCCGGTCTCCGCGAAGATCCCGTAGCAGGTGAGCGCGCGCAGCAGGCGGCGCAGCTGGCGGGGTTCGGTGTCGAGCTGCGCGGCGAGCTCGGTGGCGGTGGTCGGGGTGTCGCCGAGCACGTCGGCGACACCGAGCCGGGCGGCGGCGCGGACGGCGGCGGCGCAGGCGGCGCCGAAGACGAGTTCGCGCAGGCGCATCGCCGGCTGGGGGGTGGGGTTGACGGGGGCGGTGGTCATGGTGTGGTCCTTGTCGGTCGGGGACGTCAACGGGGGTGTCAGCAAAGGCCGGACGGCTCGGAGACCGCGCAGGTGTTGCGGACGAAGGAGTTGTCGGTGCCGGTGTCGCGGTCGGCGAGGTCGGCCGGGCGGTTGCCGCTGAGGCGGTTGTCGGCGATGGTCGCCCGGGTGTTGGGGATGCCGACGACGCTCTTGAACAGGACGATGCCGCCGGAGAAGTCGGTGGATCCGACGTTGTCGCGGACCTCGTTGTCGGTGACCCGGGTGTCCTCGGTGCCGGTGAGCACGATGCCCGCGCCCTGGATGGCGCCGAGGCGCGGATTGGCCGGGCAGAACTTGTTGTTGGCAACCACCCGGTTGCGCCGGACGTCGAGGTCCCCGGCGCGGGGCACGCCCTCGTCGCCGACCACGAAGACGCCGCCGCAGTTGCCGCTGATCTCGTTGCCCTGCACGGTGAGCACCCGCAGCCGGCGCACGGTGACGCCGACCCGGTTGCCGGTGAGCACGTTGTCCTCGACGACGGTGCCCCCGGTGTCGGGAGCGCCGCCCTCGCGGTAGGCGTAGTTGGCGAGGAAAACGCCGGACTGGCCGTTGTCGACGGAGCGGTTGCCCACGATGGTGGCCTTGGTGGAGATCTCCTGGCTGATGCCCTGCTGGGCGTTGTCGTGGACGTAGGTGTCGCGGACGGTCAGGCCGGTGGTGCCGCTGGCGTCGATGCCGTTCTTGCGGAAGCCGGTGACGGCGAGGGCCTCGACGGTGACCCCGGGCAGCGGGGCCTGCTCGGTGCCGACCACGCAGACGCCGTGCCCGGCGGTGGCGCAGGCGTTCTCGGTGCCGTCCCCGGGGGTGATCTCGGTGGCCGCTCCGGCGCCGCGCAGGGTGAGACCGGGGGTGGCGATGCGGACGCTGCCGCGGTAGCTGCCGGGCAGGACCTGGACCGTGTCGCCCGGGGCGGCGGCGTCGACGGCCTGCTGGATCGATTCGCCGGGCTGGACGAGGTGCAGGGTGCCTTCGGCGGCGTGGGCCGCGGGGGCGGCGGCCAGGGTGGCGAGAACGGTGGTCAGGGCGGTGGCGGCGGCGGTGGCCGCGGCGAGGTGGTGGACCCGGCGCGTGGGCATGAGTGGTGACCTGTCTTTCGGCGCGCGCGGTGGGGCGGTGGGCGCGCTGGTCGGCTGCGGGAGGGCGGAGGGGACGCTCCGACCCGGCGTGTGCGGGTGGTGACGTTCGGTGAGTACGGCCGAGTCGACGGTACGGTCGCCCCCGGGGGCCCGCCACCAGGGCTGGGCTGCCGGACTGACGGGCCGTCGGCCATTGGGACGGGTCCGGCGGTTCCCGCCGGGCGCGCCCCGGCGTGGCGTGCGCACCCGGCGCGGGGACGGGCCCGCGCGCCGTCGCCGGCCGGGACCGTGACATCCTCGGGGCATGAGCACCGCGACCGGACCGACCCCCGCCGCCCGCCGGAACCCGATCGGCGCCCACGTCCCGGTGGCCGGCCGGGGCCTGGCCGGGACGGGCCTGGCGTACGCGAACCGGGTCGGTGCCGAGACGGTGCAGGTGTTCGTGGCCAATCCGCGCGGCTGGGCCACGCCCGCGGGCAACCCGGCCCAGGACGAGGAGTTCCGTACGACCTGTGCCGAGCAGGGCATCCCGGCCTGGGTGCACGCGCCGTACCTGATCAACTTCGGCTCGGACAACCCGGCCACCCGGGAGCGCTCGGCCGACTCGCTGCGGCACTCGCTGCACCGCGGCCACGCGATCGGCGCGCTCGGCGTCGTACTGCACACCGGCTCGGCGGTCGGCACCGCGCCCGGCGGCGGTTCGCGCCGGGCCGAGGCGATGGCGCAGGTGCGCGCCGACGTCCGGCCGCTGCTGGACGAGCTGGACGCGCTCGGCGACGACGCGCCCTGGCTGCTGCTGGAGCCCACCGCCGGCCAGGGCAGCTCGCTCTGCTCGCGGCTGGAGCAGCTGGCCGAGTACGTGGAGGCGCTGGACGGGCACCCCAAGGTCGGCGTCTGCCTGGACACCTGCCACGCCTTCGCCGCCGGGCACGACCTGGCCGCCCCCGGCGGGGTGACGGCCGCGCTGGACGCCCTGGCCTCGGCCGCCGGTCCGGGCCGGCTGCGGCTGATCCACGCCAACGACTCGGAGGACGTGGTCGGTGCCCGCAAGGACCGGCACGCCAACATCGGCGCCGGGATGATCGGCGCGGAGCCGTTCCGCGAGCTGTTCGAGCACCCGGAGACGGCCGGGGTGCCGCTGCTGGTGGAGACCCCGGACCGCAAGCACGGCGGGGACGGCACCGGGCACGCGATGGACATCGCGGTGCTGCGGGAGCTGCGCGAGCGGGCGGCCGTACCGGTGTCCTAGCGGACGGCCGTGCCCGTGACCTGGCGGACGCCCGGAGCTGCCGGTCCGGCGGGGCGGTGGCAGGCTGGAACGAGTCACTGCGACCTGGGGGTGGATGCATGTCCACGACTCGGAAACTGGCCGCGCTGCCCTGCGGGCGCCGGGGCAAGTGGGTGGTGCTGGCTCTGTGGCTGGTGCTGCTGATCGCGCTCGGCCCGCTGGCCGGGAAGCTGATGGGCGCCGAGGACAACCAGGCGTCCAGCTGGCTGCCGGGCAACGCCGAGTCCACCCAGGTGCTGAACGAGCAGCGGGCCTTCCAGCCGGTGGACACCGCCCAGGCCGTCGTCGTCTACCAGCGGACCACCGGCATCACCCCCGCCGACCGGGCCGAGGCCGCCCGGCAGGCCGTCGGGTTCGCCGCCGTCCCGCACGTGGTCGGGCCGGTCATCGGCCCGGTGCTGTCCGCCGACGGGCAGGCGATGCAGACCGTCGTGCCGATCGACGTCGGCACCAACGGCTGGAACGACCTCAAGCCCGCCGTGGACACCCTGCGGCAGACCGCGACCGCCGACAGCCACGGCATGACCACCCACGTCACCGGCCCCGGCGGGATCGCCGCCGACCAGGCCAAGGCCTTCGCGGGCATCGACGGCTCGCTGCTCGCCGCCACCGTCGGCGTGGTGATCGTCCTGCTGCTGCTCACCTACCGCAGCCCGGTGCTGTGGCTGCTGCCGCTGCTCTCCGCCGCCGGTGCGCTGACCGTCTCCCAGGCCTTCATCTACCTGCTGGCGAAGCACGCCGGGCTGACCGTCAACGCGCAGAGCGCCGGGATCCTGATCGTCCTGGTGCTGGGCGCGGGCACCGACTACGCCCTGCTGCTCACCGCCCGCTACCGGGAGGAGCTGCGCCGGCACGAGGACCGGCACGAGGCGATGGCGTACGCCCTGCACCGGGCCGGGCCCGCCGTGCTGGCCTCCTCGGCCACCGTGGTCGCCTCGATGCTGTGCCTGCTGATCGCCCGGATGAACTCCACCCGCGGCCTCGGCCCGGTGCTGGCGATCGGTGTCGTGGTGGCCCTGGCCGCGATGCTGACGCTGCTGCCCGCGCTGCTGGTGCTCGTCGGCCGCTGGGTGTTCTGGCCGGTCAGACCGGACTACGGCACCCCGGAGCCGACCCGGACCGGCCGCTGGGCGCACGTCGGCGCCTGGATCGGACGGCGCCCGCGCAAGGTGTGGGTCGGGACGGCGCTGGCGCTCGCGGCCTGCTGCGTGGGGCTGGTCTCGCTGAACGCCAACGGGCTCAGCACGGCCGCCTCCTTCACCGGCAAGCCGGACTCGGTGGTCGGCCAGCAGGTGCTGGAGCAGCACTTCCCGGGCGGGACGGGCGCACCGCTCACCGTGGTCTCCGCCGCGGCCGGCGCCCCGGCCGTACGGGCCGCCGCGCAGTCCACCGCCGGGATCGCGGCCACCTCGCCGCCGGTGGTGCGGGACGGGCGGGCCCTGTTCCAGGCCACCCTGACCGACCCCCCGGACAGCCAGGCCGCCAAGGACACCGTCGACCGGGTGCGCACCGCCGTGCACGCCGTACCGGGGGCGGACGCCAAGGTCGGCGGGAACACCGCCGTCGTCCTGGACGCCGGGCGGGCCGCCGGGGACGACAACCGGGCGATCATCCCGCTGGTGCTCGGAGTGGTGCTGCTGATCCTGGCCGTACTGCTGCGGGCCGTCACCGCGCCGCTGGTGCTGATCGCGACCGTGGTGCTCTCGTACGCGGCGGCGCTCGGGATCAGCTCGCTGTTCTTCGCCCACGTCTTCCACTTCCAGGGCGAGGACAACGCGTTCCCGCTGTTCGTCTTCGTCTTCCTGGTGGCACTCGGGATCGACTACAACATCTTCCTGATGACCCGGGTACGGGAGGAGTCCGCCCACCACGGCACCCGGCGGGGCGCGCTGATCGGGCTGTCCGCGACCGGCGGGGTGATCACCTCGGCAGGGCTGATCCTGGCCAGCACCTTCGCGGTGCTGGGGACGCTGCCGGTGGTGGGGCTGGCCGAGATCGGGTTCGCGGTGGCGCTGGGGGTGCTGCTGGACACCCTGGTGGTGCGCTCGGTGCTGGTCACCGCGCTGACCATGGACCTGGACCGGCACATGTGGTGGCCGGGGCGGCTGTCCCGGCGTCCCGGGGCGGATGCGAAGACGGAGACGTAGGCGGACGGACGGCCGTGAGCCCGGGGACCGCTACGGGCGGTCCCCGGGCTCAGCTGCGGATCAGCCGGATCAGCAGTCGCCGATGCAGTCGTCCTCGGTGTGCGAGTGAGCGTTCAGCCAGCTGGCGTGCGGGCCGAACAGGCCGACACCCGCCGAGCCCGACTCCAGGCTCTGCCCGGTCGACGCGTGCGACCCGTGCCAGGCCGCCATCGCCGGCGCCGGCGCCGCAAGGGCCGCGGCACCCGTCACCACGGTGATCACGGCGAACTTGCGGATGTTCCCACGAAGCGACATCTGATGTCCTCTTGGTTGGTCTCTGGTCGTCAACCCGCGCCCCCGAACGGCCAGTTCGAGCCGGTCCGAAAGGCCGGGCGGCGCTCCACCGGGGAGCGCCGGGCCAAGGTTGGCACACGAACCCGCAGGCGGCGCGCGCGTCGCGGCCGCGCTGAGTCATTCGGGTGACACATCTCCCCCGGCCGGACGAACGTGCTCGTACATCCGCATTCCGGGTCGAACGCCCTCGCGGGGCGCACCGGACGAGTGCCGGTCCGACAGGCGTACGACCGTAAGTCTTGCGGTGTTCCCTCGGGCGAAATGAACAAATACCGTCGATTTGGTGCAAGGTGCCGCCCGGTCTGAGCATGAACGGTCGCTCCACCGAGCGCAGGCAGGACCACGAAAGGCGCACCACCCTCATGCAGACCAGCCCCGCCGCGACCCGGCAGGCGAACCCGCAGGCGACCCCGCACGCGACCCGACCGAGCAGCCCGGAGACCCCGGACCAGGCTCCGGCTCCTGGTTCGGCTCCGGCTCCGGCTCCGGCGAAGAGCGGCCGCTTCGGGCTGCCCGTCGCCACCGCCCTGGTGATGGGCAACATCATCGGCGGCGGCATCTTCATGATCCCGGCCGCCGTGGCGCCCTTCGGGACGGTCAGCCTGCTCGCCTTCGCCGTCATCACCGTGGGCTCGATCGCGCTGGCGCTGGTCTTCGGGCAGCTGGCCCGCCGCAACCCGCGCACCGGCGGGCCGTACGTCTACGCCCGCGAGGCCTTCGGCGACTTCGCCGGCTTCCTGTCGGCGTGGTCGTACTGGATCACCGCCGTGGTCAGCAACGCCGCGCTCGCCGTGGCGGCCGTCGGCTACCTGGACGTGCTGCTGCCGATGCACCACGACGTCGCGCTGGAGATCACCGCCGCACTGGTCCTGCAGTGGCTGCCCGCACTGGCCAACCTGGCCGGCACCCGGTACGTCGGGGCGGTCCAACTCGTGTCCACCGTGCTCAAGTTCATTCCGCTGCTGCTGATCTCGGTGGGCGGACTGTTCTTCTTCGACCCGAAGAACGTCGGCCCCTTCGAGGCCAGCGGCCAGGGCTGGATGGGCGGCATGACGGCCGCCGCGGCGATCCTGATGTTCAGCTACGTCGGCGTCGAGTCGGCCGCGATGAGCGCCGGCCAGGTCCGCGACCCGGAGCGCAACGTCGGCCGGGCCAGCGTGCTCGGCACCAGCGGCGCCGCGGTGGTCTACCTGCTGGGCACCCTCGCGGTGTTCGGCACCGTCGCGCACCAGCAACTGGTCGACTCCAGCGCGCCGTTCTCGGACGCCGTGAACGCCATGTTCGGCGGCACCTGGGGCGGCGCGGCGATCGCGGTCGCCGCGCTGGTCTCGATGACCGGCGCGCTCAACGGCTGGACCCTGCTGGCCGCCCAGGCGCCGTACGCGGCCGCCGGGGACGGGCTCTTCCCGGCCGCCTTCGGCAAGGAGAAGCGCGGCGTGCCGACCTTCGGCGTGCTGGTCAGCGTGGCGCTCGCCTCGGTGCTGACCGTCGTCAACTTCGCCAGCGGCGCCAAGGGCGCCTTCGACGTGCTCGTCCTGATCACCACGTTCACCGCCGTCGTGCCCTACCTGCTGTCCACCGCCGCCCAGTTGTACTGGCTGGTCCGCGGCGCCACCGACAAGGTCGACGGCACCCGCCTGGTCCGCGACGCGGTGCTCGGCCTCGGTGCCTTCGCCTTCTCGATCTGGCTGCTGGCCGGGGCCGGCTACGCCGCCGTCTACCAGGGCGTGTTGTTCCTGTTCGCCGGCATCCTGGTCTACGTCTGGCTGGCCGGCCGTCGCCACCGCCAGGAGCAGCAGGACCAGGAACAGGCGCGGCAGGAACAGGTGAACTGACCGCCGACCTCGGCGAGGTCGGCGAGGTCGGCACGACGAAGGGCCGAGGGCCCGGGACGCACAGCCGCGTCCCGGGCCCTCGTCGCGTCCGGGCCGGGTGCGAACGGCCCCCGGGAGTGCCGGACTTGTCCGTACCCGTCCGATGTCCACGAGGATTTCACTCCCGGGGTCTACCCGCGTAGCCGCGAAGCCGACACACTGGCGCACGCAACTCATCAGTCAATCCGATCTTCTGATGGAGCGTTCGCCATGGCCCTCACCGGATCCATACGCCGGTTCCTGTCCTGCCTGCCGGCCGCCGCCGCCCTCGTCGCCGCGACCGTGGTCGCCGGCGGCAGCCCGGCCCAGGCCGCACTGCCGACCCCGATCTCCGCCGCCACCGCCCGGCTCTACCTCGACGGGATGACCGCGACCCCCGAGACCCACGCGGACAGCTACGACAGAACCCTCTTCCCCACCTGGATCAAGATCAGCGGCAGCTGCGACACCCGCAAGTGGATCGTCAAGCGGGACGGCACCGACGTCACCACCGACACCTCCTGCAAGGCCACCAGCGGCAGTTGGACCTCGCCGTACGACGGCGCCACCACCACCAACCCGTCCACCTTCGACGTGGACCACCTGGTGCCGCTCTCCGAGGCCTGGGCCTCCGGCGCCTGGGCCTGGACCACCGCCCAGCGCCAGGCCTTCGCCAACGACGTCACCCGCCCCCAGCTGGTCCTGGTCTCCGCGAGCAGCAACCGCTCCAAGGGCGACCGCGACCCGGCCGAGTGGCTCCCCCAGGCCTCCTACCGCTGCACCTACGCCCGCGCCTGGGTGCAGGTGAAGCAGTACTACGGGCTCGGCGTGGACAGCACCGAGAAGACCGCGCTCACCGGCATCCTCGACAACTGCTGACCCGCCGAACGTCGGGGACGGGTGCCGGACCCGGGCGCCCGTCCCCGGGCCGGACCCACTCGCCCCCTGACCCCGGCCCCGCTCACCCCTCCGAGTCCGCGGGGAAGGCCACCGGGTAGGGCTCGGTGAAGTCGGCCGAGCGGGAGACCTCGCGCCACCGGCTGTCCTCCTCCAGCAGCCGGCGGTCCTGCGCGATCGAACCCTCGGCCGCGTTGACCCCCAGCGGCAGGTGGTCCGGGACATCGCGGCGCCCGGCCATCCGCACCAGGATCTCGGCAGCCCGGTCCGGGTCACCGGCAGCGCCGTCCACACCCTTGCGCAGCCGCTCGTTGACCGCGCCGACCGTTCCCGCGTAGGCCTCCGGGACCTCGTGCACCACCATCGACGCCCCCGCCCAGTCGGTACGGAAGCCGCTCGGCTCGACCACCAGCACCTTCACGCCGAACGGCGCGAGCTCGGCCCGCAGAACCCGGCTGAACCCGTCGATGGCGAACTTCGCCGCCTGGTACGAGGCGATGCCCGGCGAACCGCCGACCCGCCCGCCCACCGAGGAGAACTGCATCACCAGGCCCCCCTTCTGCTCGCGCAGCAGCGGGATCGCAGCCTTGGTGACGTGGTAGACGCCCCAGAAGTTCGTCTCGAACTGGGCCCGGAAGTCGGCGTCCTCGGTGGTCTCGATCGGCGAGACGTTGGCGTACCCGGCGTTGTTGACCAGCACGTCGATCCGGCCGAAGGCCTCCCGCGCCTGGGCGACGGCCGCCCGGGCCGCCGCCGGATCGGTGACGTCGAGCGCCACCGGGCGGACGCGCTCGCCGAACTCCTCGACGAGGTCGGCCAGCTGCTCCGGCCGCCGGGCCGTCGCGACCACCAGGTCACCGGCCTCCAGTGCCGCGCGCACCAGGCTCCGGCCGAAGCCGCGCGAGCTGCCGGTGACGAACCAGACCCGCGCCTCGGGGCGGCGTGCGCTCTCCGCGTTCTCCATGCTCTCCGCGCTCTTCGTGCTCTTCGTGCTCTCCATGACTCTCCTCCGCGTTCTCCGGCGTGCCGTGTCGTGCCGTGCCATTAGTAGAACACTGTTGCGCTAATAGTGCAACGCCGTTGCGGTAATACGGCAACGGCGTTGCCCTACCATGGGTGGATGGCAGACACACCGGAGTTCCAGCGCGCACGCTCGCCCGAGGCCAAGCGCCGACGCGAAGCCGCGATCCTGGAAGCGGCCGCGGCACTCGGCCGCGAGCGCGGCGTCAGGGAGATCACCCTGACCGACATCGCCTCCGCCGTCGGCATGCACAAGTCGGCCCTGCTGCGGTACTTCGAGACGCGCGAGGAGATCTTCCTGCGCCTCACCGCCGAGGGCTGGGCCGAGTGGTCGCAGGCCCTCACCGCGCGGCTGCGGGAGACCGGGGACCCGAGCCCGGCGACCGTCGCCCGGGCCTTCGCCGCCACCCTCGCCGAGCGCGGGAGCTTCTGCGACCTGCTCGCCCACGCACCGCTCAACCTCGAACGCCACGTCTCCGTCGACGCGGTCCGCGAGTTCAAGCTCGCCACGGTCGCCGCCCGCGAACCCGTCACCGCCGCGCTACGGGAACAACTCCCCACTCTCGACGACCAGGACGTCACCGACCTGTTCGCCACCGCCGTCTCCCTCGCCGGCGCCATGTGGCAGATCGCCAACCCGGGCCCCGAGGTCGCCGCCCTCTACCGCAGCGACCCCCGCCTCGCCCACGCCGTCGTCGAGGTCGAACCCCGGCTCGCCCGCATCCTCACCGCGACGATCACCGGCCTGGCCGGGAAGTCCGAGGGCTAGGGTCCGTCCCGCGTTCAGTCGGCCGGCCGGGACGGGAAGGCCCGCAGCGTCCGGAGGTCCGCGGTCGCGATCAGGGGCAGGCAGGAGAGCAGGCCGATCCCGGCGATCGTCCACAGCGTGGGGCGGGTGCCGAGGACCGAGCCGAGGTAGCCGCCGGCCAGTGCCCCGAGCGGGCGGGTGCCCCAGATGGCGAACCGCACGGAGGCGTTCATCCGGCCTTGCAGGCCGGTGGGGGTGATGGCCTGGCGCAGGCTCACCTGGCCGATGTTGTAGACGGTGATGCCGCAGGCCATGATGCCGGTCGCGACGCCCAGGGTCGGCACGGCACGGGCCGGCGCCGCGGTCGCGAGCACCAGCACGGCGATCCCCGACATGGACTTGGCCGCGACCAGGACGGGGCCGAGGCCCACGCGCCGGATGACCCGGCCGCTGAGCGTGGCCCCCAGCAGCGCACCGCAGTTGCCCATGCTCAGGGCCAGCCCGAGCTCCCCCGGCGAGAGCCGCAGGTCGCGCAGCGCGTACGCGGTCAGGACGGCGCCCAGCGCGCCGCTCAGGCCGACGAGATTGCTGATGCCCGTGGCCAGGGTCAGCGAGCGCAGGGTCCGGTGGCCGAAGACGAACCGCAGCCCCTCGGCGATCCGGGTGCGCATCCGCTCCCTCGTCCGCGGCACCGGCACCCGGGGCGTCCGGATGAGGCAGAGGAGCAGCGCGGACACCAGGTAGCTCACCGAGTTGACGGCCAGGACCAGGGGCGCGGCGACGGTCTGCAGCAGCAGGCCGCCGATGCTGGGGCCCGCCAGCTCCGCCGTCGAGCGGGAGAACTCCAGCCGGCTGTTGCCGTCCGGGGTCTGCTCCCGCGCCACGACCGTCGGCAGGAACGCCTGGTCGGCGATGTCGAAGAAGACCGTGCACAGCCCGATGGCGAACCCGACCGCGCAGAGCAGCGGCACGCTCAGCACCCCGGCGAGGTGGGCCGCCGGCAGCAGGGCGATGGTCACGGCCCGGCCGACGTCCGCCACGACCATCACCCGCCGGCGGTCCCACCGGTCGAGCAGCGCGCCCGCCGGCAGGCCGACCAGGAGGAACGGCAGGGACTCCATCGCCGAGACGAGTCCCAGCTGGCCGGTCGAGGCGGACAGGGTCGTCAGGGCGAGCACGGGGATGACGAAGAACGTGATCCGCGTCCCGAACTCGCTGACGGTGTGCGCCGCCCACAGGACCTGGAAGTTCCGCTGCCGCCAGACGCTGACCAGCGGTCCCGGCCGCGGCCGGGACCGGGGCCGGGCGGGAGCGGCCGGCCCCGGGGGCGGGACCACCTCGACCGGCCGGCTCACAGGTACAGCGGGTGCGGCCGTCCGGAGCCCGCGACGTTGTGGCGCTCCCCGTAACCGGCGCGGGAGAAGGCCGAGACCAGCCGGCCGTCGACGGCGCCCAGGGCCACGTCGTGGCGGGGGGCCGGCCCGTCCACGACCCCGAGGAGGTCGGGGCTGGTCACGTACTCCTGGACGAGCCAGCCCTCGGCGCCCGCGAGGTCGACGGCGGCCTCCCAGGCCGGTGCGTCGGCGGCCTCCCGGCCGATCACCACACCGTTGCCGCGGGTGTCCAGCGGGCGCTTGAGGACGTAGCGGTCGCGGTCGCGGACGACCGCGCGCAGCGTCGCCGCGTCGCAGTGCGCGAGGTTGCGCGACCACGGGATCGCCGGACGGACCCGGCGGTAGTCGGCGGCGTCGAAGAGGTGGGCGAAGCGCGGGTCGGAGAGCACGGCGAGGCACAGCTTGTTGTCGCCGATCAGGCGTCCGCGCAGCCCGTTCTGCACGAACAGCCGGCCCTCGCGCACGGCCTCCAGGTAGGACGCCGCGCCGTCGCCCATCCGCAGCAGGTCCTGGATGCCGACCTTGGCGAACGCGTGCCGCACCGCCTCCCCGCGTACGACGACGCCCCCGCGCCCGTCGAGCGAGATCTCGCGCGGGTCCGCGTGCAGGACCCGGACGCCCAGGGCCGTCAGGGCGGTGTCGTAGTCACGGGTGTCGGCGCGGTAGCTGCCGTCCGGGCAGAGCAGGGCCACCGTCTCCGGACGGGTCCCGGTGTGCTGCTCCGCCAGGCGCAGCAGCCAACTCCCCGGCCAGAGCGGGTCGTCGGCCGGCAGCGGGCCCGGCACGTCGACGCCGTGCCGGGCCAGCAGCGACCGCCAGGCCGCCCGGCCCCGGCCGGCCCCGGGCAGGCCCCCGGGGCAGTTGGCGTTGGTCTCCAGCACCCGCAGCGTGCCGTCGGCCTGGGGCAGCAGGTCGATCCGCAGCAGGTGCACCCGGGTGTCGCGGGCGGCGTCCACGTGCTCGCGCAGCACCTGGGGAAGCGTCAGCACCTCGCGCAGGTCGCGGTCGTGGTCCCAGGCCGCCACCAGCGTCTCGATCACCCGGTGGTACGAGGCGACGAACGCGTCCAGCTCGCCGCGCAGCTGCGGGCGCACCCGCAGCGGCAGCCCCTGCGGCTGCGGCTGCGCCCGGACGATCTCGAAGACCTGCGACTCGGCGAGCTCGCGCCCCTCGGCCGTCCGCGCGATCGCGACGACCTCCCGGGTGAACTCCTCGTCCAGCCCGGGCCAGGTGTACCCGCCGGCCCTGGGCCCGTCCGGGGACGGCACGTGGGGGCGGGCCGGCATGACCGTGGTCGTGCCGGTCGGCCCGCCGACCGCGCCCTGGTCGCCGCCGGGGCCGCCGGGGCCGGGAATCGACTGCATGATCCGGTGTCCTTCCGCAGTTGGGAGGCGTGCGCCCGCGCCCCGCCACGGCCGGTGCACACACGTGATCCCGGAGTATCCAGCCAGCCGCGGACGACTCGGTGGACCGCAGCGC
Source organism: Kitasatospora sp. NPDC059146 (assembly GCF_042786665.1). Taxonomy (NCBI): domain Bacteria; kingdom Bacillati; phylum Actinomycetota; class Actinomycetes; order Kitasatosporales; family Streptomycetaceae; genus Kitasatospora; species Kitasatospora sp. NPDC059146. The sequence continues at coordinate 13,354 of NZ_JBHZCY010000062.1, forward strand.
GCGGTTCGTCAGATCGAGTGAGGGGACCGGACCCGCACAGGACTGCCTGCACCGGTCGGTCCGCGTCGCCCCGCCCACCGACGCGGACTGGTCACTGGGCGCTCGCCGCGGGGCGGACCACCAGCTCGTTGACGTCGACCGCCCGGGGCTGGGACACCGCGTAGGCGATGGCCCCCGCCGCCGCGGAGGCGGGAATGGCCACGGCGCGGTACGCCTTCATGGCCTCCCGCGCGGCGGGGTCCGCGATGCCGTCGGCGAGTTCGGACTCGGTCACGCCGGGAGAGACGAGGGTGACCCGGATGTCGCCGGCCGACTCCTGGCGCAGCCCTTCGGAGATCGCTCGGACGGCGAACTTGGTGGCGCAGTAGACGGCGGCGGTGGGCGAGACCTCGTACGCGCCGACGGACGCGATGTTCACGACGTGCCCGCCGCCCTGGGCCCGCATCACGGGCAGCGCGGCGGCGATGCCGTGCAGGACTCCCCTCACGTTCACGTCGATCATGCGGTCCCACTCGTCCGTCCTCAGCGCCTCCAGGGGCGACAGCGGCATCACTCCGGCGTTGTTGACCAGGACGTCGACCCGGCCGTAGCGCTCACCGGCGGCGGCCACGAAGGCCCGGACGTCGGCGGCGTCCGTGACGTCGAGGCGCCGGAACGCCGCGGTGGCGCCCGCGGCGGTCAGCTCGCCGGTGAGCGCGTCGAGGCGGTCGGTGCGCCGGGCCCCGAGGAACAGCCGGTGGCCGTCGGCGGCGAGCCGGCGGGCGGTGGCCTCCCCGATGCCGCTGCTCGCCCCGGTGACCAGTACGACCTTGGATGTCTGCGTCATGCCTGCTTCTCCTCCTGGTGGAGCACGGGGTTCGTCGACGGATGCGGATCCGTTCCGCCGGACCGAGTCTGGGCGGGGCTCGGGCGACCGACCAGGACGTGTCCTGCCTGGGTGCGGTACACCCAGGCAGGGCCCGGTCGGCGCCACCTAGGGTGAGGGCGTGACCGACAACCACCTGGGAGAGTTCCTACGCGCACGCCGCGCGGCCCTGCGGCCGCAGGACGCCGGCGTGGCGAGCCACGGGGTGCGCAGGGTCGCCGGACTGCGCCGGGAGGAGGTCGCCGTCCTGGCCGGGGTGAACGCGGACTACTACACCCGCCTGGAACAGGGGCGGGAACGCCACCCGTCGGCCCAGGTCCTCGACGCGCTCGGCCGCGCCCTGCGGCTCGACCCGGACGGGCAAGCGCACCTGCACCAGCTGGCGGGGACGGTGCCGGGCAGCCGGTTCGCCCACACCACCGACCTGGTCGGCCCCGCCCTGCGCCAGCTGCTGGACGGCTACCCCGCCGCCCCGGCCTTCGTCATCAACCGGACCCTGGACGTCCTGGCGGCCAATGCCCTGGCCGAGGCCCTGCACTCGCCCTTCGAGCGGATGGACAACCTCGCCCGGATGGCCTTCCTCGACCCGGCGGGCCGGCAGTTCCACGAACGGTGGGGCCACACGGCCCAAGCCGTCGTGGGCCATCTGCGGCAGGCCGCCGGGCTCGACCCGGACAGCCCCCGGCTGCGCGCGCTCGTCCGCACCCTCACCGACCACAGCACCGACTTCACCCGGCTGTGGAACACCCACGCCGTACGCGGAAAGACCCAGGAGGCCAAGCACTTCCTCCACCCGGACGTCGGCCCGCTGACCCTCACCTACCAGGCCTTCGACGTGCGCGACGCTCCCGGCCAGCAACTGGTCGTCTACCAGGCGGAGCCCGGCAGTTCCAGCGCCCAGGCCCTCGCCCTGCTCGGGTCCCTGCGCGCCACCGCGAACCGCGCCGCCGGCTGAGCCGGAGGTCGGCTCCGCGACTCGAACGGTCGCCACCCGGCTGGGTCAACTGGCGAGCGTTCCAACGGATTTGGGCCTACGGTGCGGTCCCAGGGGGGCCATCGAGCGAAAGGCTGTTGACGGCATGGCTGGGAAGTTCGAGCTGTACACGGACGAGAGCGGGATGCACCGGTTCCGGCTCAAGGCGAGCAACGGGACCGTCGTGGTGACCGGTGACCCGCAGGAGAGCAAGGACGACTGCCTGAAGAGCATCGAGTCGATCCGTAAGCTCGCGCCGTACGCGGAGCTCAAGGAGGCGGCCGGGTCGATGTGACGCGGCGGTGCCGGGGCGCGGGTCGGCGGTGCAAATCGCCGACCCGCGTTCGCTTGTACGACAGATCCCTTTGGCCGGGTGCACGCCGTGCGCGGAGACAACACAGGCATGCGCGTCGCCATCGTCACCGAATCCTTCCCTCCCGAGGTCAACGGAGTCGCCCACAGCGTGCTGCGGACGGCCGAGCACCTGCTCCGTCGGGGCCACCGGCCCCTCGTCGTCACCCCCGCACCGGCCCGGGGCGCCCAGTGCCCGCCGCAGACCTTCGGCTCCGGCGCCGACGCGGAACGGATCCCCGTCGTGCGGATCCCGTCGGTGCCGCTGCCCGGGTACCCGCAGGTGCGGATCGCCCTGCCGAGCCGGCAGCTGGCGGCCGCGCTGGCCGGGCACCGGCCCGACATCGTCCACCTGGCCAGCCCGTTCGTCCTGGGTGCGCGCGGCATGCAGGTCGCGGCCCGGCTCGGCGTGCCCGCCGTCGCCGTCTACCAGACCGACCTCGCCGGGTACGCCCACGCCTACCGGGCCGGACGCGGGCTCGGCGAGGCCGCCGCCTGGCGGCGCATCCGGGCCGTGCACCGGGCCGCCGCCCGCACGCTGGCGCCGTCCACCCCCGCCGCCCAGGACCTCACCGCGCACGGGGTGCCCCGGGTCCAGCTGTGGCCGCGCGGGGTGGACTCGGTGCGCTTCCACCCCCGGCACCGGGACGAGGCGCTGCACCGGGCCCTCGCCCCCGGCGGGGAGGTGCTGGTCGGGTACGTCGGGCGGCTGGCGCCCGAGAAGCGGGTCGACCTGCTGGCCGCCGCCTCAGCGCTGCCCGGGGTGCGGGTGGTGGTGGTCGGGGACGGCCCCTCGGCGCCCGGCCTCAGGGCCGCCATGCCCGGCGCGGTGTTCCTCGGGCGCCGCACCGGCGAGGAACTCGCGCGATGTTTCGCCACCCTCGACGTGTTCGTCCACACCGGCCCGCTGGAGACCTTCTGCCAGACCATCCAGGAGGCGATGGCCAGCGGCGTCCCCGTGATCGGCCCGGCCGCCGGCGGCCCGCTCGACCTGGTCTCCCACCACCGCACCGGACTGCTGGTGCCGCCCCGCGACGGCACGGCGGTCGCCCGGGCCGTCGCCGAACTGGCCGCCGACCCGGCCCGGCGGGCCCGGTACGGGCAGGCCGGACGGGCCGAGGTGACCGCCCGGACCTGGGAGGCGGTCGGGGACCTGCTGCTGCGGCACTACGCCGAGGTGCTGGCGGAGCACCGGGGGGTGGGGGTGGCTCCTTCGGCGGCTCCGTCCGGGGTCGGGGCCGAGGTCGGGATCGGGGCCGGGACCGAGGTCGAGGTCGAGCCCGGGTCGCCGGGGGCGTCGGCCGGGACGGTGGTGCCGGTGCTGCCCGTGCTGCCCGTACTGTCGGAGGAGTTGCCGGCATGACTGCGCCGCCCCGCGGCGGGCCGCTGACCATCGTGCGGCTCGCCAACTTCGTCACCCCGGTCTCCGGCGGCCTGCGCACCGCGCTGCGCCACCTGGGCGCCGGGTACCGGGCCGCCGGACACCGGCCCGTCCTGATCGTGCCCGGCGAACGGCGCACCGAGGAGGACACCGAGCAGGGTCTGGTGATCACCCTGCCCGGCCCGGTGCTGCCGGCCAGCGGCGGGTACCGGCTGCTCGCCGACCGACGGGCGGTCGCCGCCGAACTGACCCGGCTCGGCCCCGACCGGCTGGAGGTCTCCGACCGCACCACCCTGCGCTGGACCGGCGCCTGGGCCCGTCGGCACGGGGTCCGCTCGGTGATGGTCTCGCACGAGAGCGCCACCGGAGTGCTGCGGACCTGGGGCCTGCCCGGCCCGCTCGCCGCCGCGGCCGCCGACCGGCTCAACGCGGCCACCGCCCGCGGCTACGACTCGGTGCTCTGCACCACCGACTGGGCGGCGGCCGAGTTCCGCCGGATCGGCGTGCCCAACCTGGTCCGGGCCCCGCTCGGGGTCGACCTGGCGGCGATGCGCCCGCTGCCCACGGCCGTACGGGCGCTGGAACGGGCCCGGTACGCAGCGCCCGGGGACGTCCTGCTGGTGCTCTGTTCCCGGCTCTCCGCCGAGAAGCGGCCCGAACGCGCCGTCGAGGCACTGGCCCGGCTGCGGGCGCGGGGGCTCCCCGCCGTCCTGGTGGTGGCCGGGACCGGACCGCTGCGGTCCCGGCTCGCCGCCCGGGCCGCCCGGCTGCGGCTGCCCGTACGCTTCCTCGGGCACCTGAACGGGCGGGCGGAGCTGGCCGCACTGCTGGGCAGCGCGGACGTGGTGCTGGCCCCCGGACCGGTGGAGACCTTCGGACTGGCCGCCCTGGAGGCACTGGCCTGCGGCACCCCCGTCGCGGTCAGCCGCTCCTCCGCGCTGCCCGGCCTGATCGGGCCCGCCGGGATCGCCGCCGCCGACACCGGGGCCGGATTCGCCGCCGCCGTCACGGAGTTGCTCCGCCGACCGGAACCGGCCCGGCGGGCCGCCGCCCGGGCCCAGGCCGAACGGTACGGCTGGTCGGCGGCGGTGGCCGCCTTCCTGGCCGCGCACGGGGCCCGGACCGCCGATGCCACCGGGAGGAGTGGGGATGAGCGTGCTCGACGCGGGGCCTGACCGGACCGCCGACGACCAGCCCACCGCGGGCGAACTGCTGCGCTTCGTCGCGCTCGGCGACTCGCTCACGGAGGGCGTCGGGGACCAGGTCGGCGAACGGTGGCGCGGCTGGGCCGCCGTCCTCGCCCGGTCACTGGCCCCCGAGGGCCAGGACGTCGAATTCGCCAACCTGGCGTACAGCGGCGCACTGACCGCAGATCTGACGACTCGTCAACTCCCGGCGGCACTCGCCCTTCGGCCCCAGCTGGCGGCGGTCCTGGTCGGCGGCAACGACACCCTGCGGGCCGGCTTCGACATCCGCCGCACCACCCGGGAACTCGACGCCACCCTCGGCGAACTCTCCGGCCACGGCGCCGTCCTGCTCACCGCCTGCCTGCCCGACCCCGGCACCCTCCTCCGGCTCCCCGCCCCGCTCGCCCGACCACTGGCCCGACGGATGCGCGCCGTCAACACCGTCGTCCACGCCCTCACCACCCGGCACCGGGCCGTCCACCTGCACATCGCCGAACTGCCCTGGTGCGAGCAGCGCGGCCTGCTCAGCGTCGACCGCCTCCACCCCAGTGCCGAAGGACACCACCTGATCGCCCGCCGCTTCCACGAACTGCTCGCCACCCAGGGCCACCCCCTCGGCCCGCCACCCGCCGCCGAACCCGTCGAACCGCCGCCCGGCCTCGCCGCCGACCTGTGGTGGATGGCCACCCGCGGCACCCGCTGGCTCGCCGCCCGCAGCACCGACCTCCTACCGGGCCTGCTCGCCCTCGCGGCCGTCGAAGGCGCCGCCCGCCTCCGCGGATCGAGCGCCCGGCACGACGAACAGATGGCCCGAGCGGCCGCCCAGGCCCTGGCCTCCCTGGGGTGACGGCCCGCCGGGCGGGGCCGGGAGGGCAGGTCGGGCGGCGGTGCGGGGGCGTGTCCCTTCCGGGTGGTGGTCGGGGTGGGCGGGAACCATCGGGCACGTGGGGATGTCGTCCCCCGGGAGATGAGCGGGTGGAAGGAGTCGGGGTGGAGGGAGTCGGGGTGGAGGCGTCGGGTGCGGCGGGACGAGAGATGATGGCGGCCGCCGGGGTGCTGTTCCCGGACGGGCGGGGGCGGGTGCTGGTGGTGCGGCTGCCGTACGACCGGAAGCATCCGGTGGCGATCCCGGGTGGCGGGTGGGAGCCCGGCGACCGGTCGCCGCGGGAGACGGCGTTGCGGGAGATCGCCGAGGAGCTGGGGTTCACGCCCCGGCTGGGAGCGTTGGCGTGCGTCGACTGGGCGATGTCCCCGAGCCGGCCGCCGATCGTGGCCTACCTGTACTGGGCCGAGGCGTTGACGCCGGAGCAGGTGTCGGCGATCCGGCCGGACGCGGCGGAGGTCGGCGGCTGGGTCTGGCTGACGGCGGAGGAGGCCGGGCACGCCCTGCCGCCGCGGCTGTCCCGCCGGGTGGCGGCCTGTCTGCGGGCGCCGCGGGAGGCCGGGCCCCTGGAGCTGGAGGACAGCCGGCCGGTGGGGCACACCCTGGGGGCGCTGCCCGCCGAGGGGCCCGTGCCGGAGTACACCGGGCTGGCCGCCGCGCCAGGGCTGGGGTCGGGGCCGGGGTCGGGGCCGGGGTCAGCTGCGGGGCAGCCGTCGGAGGCGCCGGAGCCGCTGGAGCCGCCGATGGACCGGGACACCTACTACGCCACCCGGCCGCGGATCCGGGCGAAGGCGCGGGCCCTCTTCACGGACGGTGACGGCCGGGTGCTGCTGGTGCGGCTGCGGCCGTGGGACGGGCCGCGCGGGCGGGTGCCGTACTGGACACTGCCGGGCGGCGGGGTGGAGGCGGACCGCGAGACGCCCCGCACGGCGGCGGGGCGGGAGATCCGCGAGGAACTGGGCTGGGAGGTCGAGCCCGGGCGGCTGCTGGCGTTGGACTGGCTGCCGGGGGCGGCGGCCGATCCCGGGGCCGGTCCCGCGACCGACCCTGCGACCGGTCAGGACACCGCCGTGCTGGTGTACGTCTACGACGGCGGCGCGGTGACGGAGGAGTCGCTCGGCACGATCGTCCTCCAGGAGCAGGAACTGGTGGAGTGGCGGCTGTGCGACCCGGCCGAGGCGCGGACGCTGCTCTCCGGACCGTCCTGGGACCGGGTGGCCGCGGCCCTCGCGGCCCGGGAACGGGCGGGCGGACCGGTCGAGCTGGTACGCGGACGGCCGGTCGGTCCCGTGGTTGGGAACGCGTCGGCCGGTGAAGACTGGGAGCATGCAGAACACGATCACTGAGGTGCTGGCCGGCCGGACGGTCGAGGCGGTCAGCGGAGGCGACCGGCTGGACCTGCGGCTCGACGGGTCGGTGACCGTACGAGTGGTGCACGAGTTCCGCTTCGCGGCGCCGTCCTTCACCACGCCGGAGGAGGTCGGGCACTTCTTCCCCGCGCTCACCTTCCGGCCGACGCCCACCCTGCTGGCCCTGGTCGGCCGGACCGTCGGCACCGCCCGGATCACCCTGGCCGGCGGCCTGGAGCTGGGTTTCACGGAGGGCGGTGAGCTGTCCGTCCCGCCGCACGCGGTGCTCGCGCCGTGGACCGTGCTGAGCGCCGAGGGGGCGGTCTGCGCGGGGCTGGCCGGCGGGGAGGTCCAGTGGGCACCGCCGGACGGGGCACGGCTGGACGGGGCCGGGCCCGGCGGGGCGGGGCCCGGCGGGGCGTGAGCCGCCGCCGGGGCCGTGCCGGTGCCCGGTCAGACCTCCAGGTCGGCCTCGATCTTGACCAGCTGGTGGCGGGCCATCGCCAGGTTGGCGCGGCCCTTGTCCAGTGCCAGGTAGAGGAACAGGCCCTTGCCGGTGCGGCCGGTGAGCGGGCGGATCAGGTGGTACTGGGTGCTCAGCGTGATGAGGATGTCCTCGATGCCGTCCTGGAGGCCGAGCATGTCCATGGTGCGCATCTTGGCGCGCATCACGTCGGTGTTCCCGGCCGCGGCGACGTTGAGGTCGAGGCCGCCGGGGCCGTCGAGGGTGGCGAGCGCCATGCCGCTGTTGTAGTCCACCAGGGCCGCGCCGATGGCGCCCTCGATGACGGTCATGGCCTGCTTGAGCGCGCCGGCTGCGTCGGTCATTCTGATCAACTCCTGTGGGTCGGTTGGTCGGTGGGTCGGTAAGTCGACAGGTTGGTCGGTGGGTGGGTCAGTGGGTCGGTGGGTCGGTACGGGGGCGGGCGGGGCGTTCGGTCCCGGGACGGGTCAGAGCGCGTCGCGCGGGTCCTTCGGCACCAGGGCGTCGTTGAGCAGTTCGGCGATGTGCCGGGCACTGCGGCGGCCCTCCAGGTGGAGCCGGCCGACGTTGACGTCCGGGAGCGCCAGCAGGGTCAGCACACAGCTGCCGCCGGCCGCGTAGGTGGCGACGTAGCCGTGCTCACCGCGCACCACGGACTCACGGAACTCCCCCTGCCCGGTGGTGTCGGCGAGCCGCTGGGCGAGCGAGAGCGAGGCCGCCGTCATCGCGGCCAGGCCCGAGGGTTCGGTCCCGTGGGTGTCGTGCGCGACCAACAGGCCGTCCACGCTGGCCACCAGCCCGCCCGCGAGGTGCGGGACGCGACGTTTGACGGCGCGGAGTTCGGCGAGCAGCTCGGTCTCCAAGGCGATCAGTTGTCTCCTTCCGACACGCTGCTTGAGTGCCCGCCTCATGGCCGGTACGGCGGGGTCGCGGGCGGGGAGTGACTCAAAGTCGGGCCTCCAGAAGGTCTCGGACCCGGGTCAGCAGCGCGATGTCCGGGTCGGGGACGGTCAGCGGGTGGGCCGCTGCCGTGGTGGGCGGTCGGTCGGAGCGCGTGGGGGCGGGGGCTACGGGGACTGCGGGGCCGGTCGTTGCTGCGGAGCCGGTCGTTGCCGCGGGGCCGGTGCTCGGGAGGCCCCGGAGGGTGGCTCCGGGGACCCTGCGGTGCAGGCCGCTGCCAGGCCGGGAGGGTGCGGCGGCCGAGAGGACGGGGTCGGCGACCGGGCGGACGGGGTCGGCAGCCGGGCGGGAGGGTGCGGCGGCCGGCGCGGCGTGCCGGGGGGTGTCGAGCAGTCCGGCGGCGGCCAGGCGGCGGATGTCCGCCGTCACGCCGAAGCCGGAGCGGCCGAGCAGCCGGGCCAGGTCCGCCGGGGTTCTTCGGCCGTCGGCGTGGTCCAGCAGTTCGCGCCGCCGACGGCCGGGCGGGCGGTGGGAGGGCGATCGGCTGTGCTCGACCGGCCGGACCGGCGCGGTGTCGAGCTGCGGCCAGGGCCAGATCCGGTCGAGGAGTCGGTGCCGGCGCTCGACCTCGCGACCGAGCCGCGCCGGGTCGACCGGCGTCACCGTGCCGAGCCAGTGCCGGGCCTCGGACTCGAACCGCCAGGTGCCGCCGGCCCGGTCGGCGAGCACGAAGTAGGCGGCGTCGAACAGCGTTCCCAGGTGGCCGAGTTCGAGTTCGCCGCGGGTGAGCAGCTGCCGGTCGACCAGTGCCTCGCCGACCCGCCCCTGCGGGCCGTGGCGGTGCAGGAGGTCGGCCCACTCCTCGGGGGTGAGCCGACCGCAGCCGGTGAGCAGGTCGGCCAGGCCGGGCGCGCGGGGGGACTCCGCGGCGGCGACCTGGCCGTCGACGAGCCACAGGATGCCGAGCGGGCCGTGCAGGGCCCCGGTGGCGCGGCGGGCGGCGAGCAGGGCGACGGCCTCGCCCGGGGTCCTCGGCGCGGCGGGTTGGACGTGGTGGTCGGCGGCCTCCACCAGGGGCGTGTACGGGGCGGCCACGCGGTCGGCTGGCCGGAATGCGACGGTCGGTGCGGGCCTCGTGTTCACCCCAGCACCAGTTCCTCGGCGAGGGCCTGGAGGCGGAACCGGGCCGCGGCGAGGTTGCCCGACTCGCGGTCGAGCCAGAGGTGCAGGACGAGCCGGCTGTCGAAGACGGTGTCGATGAAGCGGATCAGGTGGTAACTGCGGCCCGCAGTGACGATGATGTCCTCCAACGGGGAGCGCCGGTCCTCCGCCGCGGTGAAGGTCTGGCTCTCAACGGCCGCGCGCACCAAGTCGGTTGCCTCGGCGGCAGCGGTCTCGTGTTCGCCGACCGGGCTTTCGCCCAGGCTCCCGAGGGCGAGTCCGCTGCTCCAGTCGACCAGGCTCGCCGAGCGGGCTCCGGCGATCGCCATCGCTCCGGAGAGACATTCGTCGATACCCGGCACACCGGCTCCTTCGAGGGGGTCTGGGGGTGGCCGGGCGCAGCGCAGATCCGGCCGGATCGCCACCAGCAGTGGCAGGTTCGACACGGAAGGCTACTGCCGGTTTCCGTATGACGAACATTCCAATGGCATATTCACACCAGCTACGGCGACTTCCGGCCAAGGTGCGACGATCCACCGGCTCGACCGGAGCGGCAAAACTGCTGGCCGCCCGGCCGCCGCAGACCGTCACTCGTCGGCCACCTGGTACGGGACCTTGGCCGATACCGGATCGCCGCCCGGAGTTTCGCCAGCGAAAGTGCGATAAGAGGACTCGGCGCACACCAGGGCCGAGGACGGTGCACAGCCGGACATGACGAAGGGGCCCGTTCCCTTGACGGAACGAGCCCCTTCGGATGGAGCGCCAGGCCCGGATCGCACGGACTCTTCCTACTGAAAGTAGGACGTGCTCTGGTAGCACCGCTGACGCATGTTCAAGGGTTCCGGGATCTCCGTTTCGGAAGATCATTTCCCCTCGACGAGAAGAACAGTAGCAGGCCATCGGGCCTGGTCAGAAATCCGCCGGGACGGCCGGGGAGCGGTGGAGTGGGCGGTCGCGCGGGCTGCGGAACGGGCGGCGCGGCAGGCGGCGCGGCAGGCGGCGGGCCGCAGCCGGTCAGAGCAGGCCGACGGCCTCGGCGAGCAGCCGGTACGAGTCGAGCAGGGCCGTCCGGTCGTAGGTACTGGTGGCGATCAGGACCTCGTCCGCACCGGTGCGTGCCACCAGGGCGGACAGCTCGGCGGCCGCCTGCTCCGGGGTGCCCGCGATGTGGCCCTTGAGCGACTGCTCGAAGGCCGCCCGTTCGCGCGGGCTCATCGTGCGCGCCCGGATCTCGGCGGCCGGGGCCAGCGGCGGGAACTCCCCGTGGGTGCGGGAGTAGGCGCCGGCCCAGGCCTCCGGGAGGAGGAGGTCATGGGCCCGCTCCTCGGTCTCGGCCACCGCGACCGTGCCCGAGACCACCACGTACGGTTCGGCGGCCTGCGCGGAGGGGCGGAAGCGGCTGCGGTAGCCGTCGAGCGCGGCGAGCATCCGCTCCTCCCCACGTGCGGCGGCGATGACCAGCGGCAGCCCGGCCTCGGCGGCCAGCTCGGCGCCCGCGCCGGTGGCCAGCACGAAGGCCGGCACGTGCAGGCCCTCGGCCGGGCGGGCGTGGACGCCGCGGTGCACCTGTTGGGAGCCGTCGAAGTACCCGAGCAGCTCGGTCAGCTGGCCGCCGAAGTCCTCGGCCGCGTCCTTCTCGCGCCCGAGCGCCCGCCGGACGCCGTCGGTGAAGCCCACCGAGCGGCCGAGCCCCATGTCGATCCGGCCCGGGAACAGCGCCGCCAGCACCCCGAACTGCTCGGCCACCACCATGGGCCGGTGGTTGGGCAGCATCACCCCGCCGGTGCCGACCCGGATCCGGCTGGTGGCCGCCGCGACCGCCGCGGCGAGGACCGTGGGCGCCGACCCGGCCACCCCGGGCACGCCGTGGTGCTCGGAGACCCAGAAGCGGTGGTAGCCCAGCCGCTCGATCTCACGCGCGAAGGCCACGGTGTCGCGCAGCGCCTGCGCCGGCTCCTCGCCCTGCCTGGTCCGGGAGCGGTCGAGGACGGAGAGCCTGGTCGCGGGCGTAGCGCTGGTCACGTGGGTGGACAACACCCACCCGCCGTACGGGCATTCCCCGCCGGTACGCCCGGGCGCGCCGTCACCGCCGTCACCGGCCCTCGGGCCCTTGCCCGGCCCCGGCCGCGCCGGAGGCCCCGGGTATTCGGCCCGGACGCGTGCCCGCGGCCTTGCGGCGGCCCAGGGCTTGTACACCGAGAGGATCACGTTGAACAGGTAGAGCGCCAGGGCCACCGCCGGGACGATCACCGTGTTGTAGCGGACGAAGCCGAGGTCCGCCACCGGGATGGGGCCGGTCGGGTGGGCGTCCGCCACCCGGACCGCGTCGTGCAGCCGGGCGGTGAGGGCGAAGACCGAGGCCGCCATCGCACCGAGCGTCAGCCAGAACTTGGTACTCACCCAGTAGTACCGGAACAGGCCCCAGGACGTGCCGAGCCCCAGCGCCACTCCGCTCAGGAAGGTGAGCAGGCTCAGCGGCAGGATGAGCGCGTCGCCGAGCAGGCCCATCGCCCGGTAGGCCGTTCTCAGCCGGTCGGCGTCGTCGGTGGTGAGGGCCGTCACCGCCAGGGTGAGCAGGCAGAGCATCAGGGCCAGCCAGCTCACCGAGGCGACGACGTGCAGCACCACCAGGCGTTTGCGCGCTCCCGGCGACAGTCGGCGGCCGGCGGACCGCCGCCCCGCGCCGGGGGCCGCGACGGCTTCGGTGGACGGGCGCACAGGTACCTCCTTCGAGTCGGGGTCACGAGGACGCGCCCAGACTCCCCCGTCCGCCCCTCATCGGGCATCTGACGGCGGAAGTAACCTCGGCTACTCCCCGGCGAGTACGTCCCCGGCCGTCGCCGCGACCGACCGACTCCCCGGGGAGTACCCACACCGACCCGCGGCCCCGCAGCGCCCCGCCCGTCGGCCCGTCAGTCCGTCAGTCCGTCACCGCGAACCCCCGCGCCGCCCCCAGCCGGTGCAGCGAGTCCCGCCCCGGGATCCCGTCCGCGGCACCCGCCGAGTACCCGCAGCGCCGCTGCCAGCCCGCGTACGCCGTCACCGTGAGGCTGCCGTAGGACCCGTCCACCCAGCGCTGTTCGAGCAACCCCTCGTCCGCCAGCGCCTGTTCGACGATCGCCACCTCGGCCCCGTACGTCCGGTGTCCCTGCTCCGCCCCCGGGTCGCTGCGCGCCGCCGCGACGACGTGGGCGAGCGAGACGGTGCGCGGGCCGGGCAGGTAGCCGAGCAGCCGGCGCAGCGAGGCCTCGCCCGGGACGCCGTCCGCCGCCGGCCCGGAGTACCCCAGGCTCGCCTGGTAGTCCGCGTAGTTCTCGGTGTCGGCGTCCGTCCAGGTCGGTCCGGGCCCGGAGTGGTAGTGGGTGCCGAAGCCGGCCGTGACCAGCGCCCGTCCGACGGTGGTCACCTGGTAGCCCTGGGCGCCGTAGCCGTACGCCAGGCCGTTGACGGTGACCTGGTAGCGGGCGGGGGTCGGGTCGGCGGGCGGGGCGGGGTGCTGCTGGGAGGGCGGGCCGGTGGGCGAGCCGGGGCCCGCGGTGAAGGCGGGCCAGGAACCGGGGTCGACGTGGTCGTTGTACGGCACGTGGGCGTGCGCGTACCAGCCGCCCGCGGTCTCCCAGACCCGCTCGTCGCGGTGCTCGGTGAAGTCGGTCGGCCGCCCCATCGGCCAGGCGTCGGGCACCCCCCAGGAGGTGATCCAGGCGTGGATCCGGTCCCAGCCCGCGCACGGGGTGTCGACCAGCCGGGGGTAGACGGTGCCCTGGTGGCGGCAGTAGGGGAAGAACACCGCCTCGATCTGGATCACCACCAGCCCGGCCCGGTTGGTGCGGGTGGGGCTCTGGGCCGGGCTGAGCAGGCTCTTGGAGCGGGAGTCGGCGGGGAACAGCTGCGCCGTGCGGCCGCTGAACGGGTCCCAGACCAGGTGCGGGGCGTCGCCGGCGCCGGCGCCGGTGAAGTACCCGACGAGGTCCTCGTAGGTGCACCAGTCCTGCGGCGCGGCGGCGGTGGCGTTGCGGTCCCAGGTGATGTGGGCGATGGCCTTCGGGGGGTACTGGTGGTCGGTCGGCGCGTGGTCGCCGAGGTCGTGGATCTCGGCACCGGGCAGCCACGGTTCGGGCATGCTGGCTCCTCCGAACGGCGTAATGACGTCGTTGCCGGTATCGGCAGGTCCGGGTCGCGGATTGACCCCGGCGGCGGGATCGGCGGGGTTGAACCGCCCGGGGCCGCACGGCCGTTCGGATCAACGAGGGGAATTCGTCCTCACGTGCGGACCCGGCGGCGACAGGGCGCGCCGCCGGTTCCGTGCTCCGCCCTGTCCGGGAAGCGGGTCCGGGCTCGGTCCGCACGGCCCCCGGACGACCCCGAAGGCCCTCCGAGGGCCCTCCGGAGCCACCGGGCGGGGGCGCATTCCACCCCGCCGCAGCCCCGCTGTCAATCGTTGACTTGGGAAGTGGTCTAGTCCACGGTGGTGCGCTCGAAGCCCTCACGGCGCCACCGCCGCAACCGTTCTGACGAACCGACGGAGAACCACCGCCATGCAGAGAGTCTGCCTCGCCCTGCCCACCATGCGTTCCTGCCCCGAGACCATCGCGGAACTCGCCGAGGAGGCGGCCTACGCCGTCGCGACCTTCGGCGTCGAGGTGCACCTGCTCATCCTCGACACCACCGACGCCGCCGCCTTCGCGCAGAACGCGGACGCCGTGGCCGCGCTGGAGCCGACCCCCGGCGTGGCCGTCCACCACCTGGGCGAGGCGCGGCAGCGGGAGTTCCTGCGCCGGGTGGCCGAGCGCTCCGGCGCCGCCGACCCCGGCCTGCTGCTCGACCTGATGCTCCCGCCGGCCGTCGCGTACGGCTCCTGCGTCAACCGGCTCTTCCTCGGCGCGGCCGCCCTCGGCTGCACCTCGGCGCACCTGCGCAACGACGACGCCGACTTCCAGGTCGTCGACGGCCGGAAGGTCTTCCCGATCCACCACGAGCTGCTCTCGATCGGCCGGCCGGCCGGCGAGGCGGTGGCCGGGGTGACCCGCTCCGAGCTCGACCCGGCCGACGCGGACAAGCCGGTGATGCTGGTCAGCGGCTCCTTCATCGGCGAACTCAACGTGGACATCAGCGAGATCCACGAGCTGGACCCGGCCGTCTACCGCGAGATCGTCCGCCTCTGGACCCCGCCGGTCTGGCCGGAGGAGGACCGGGACGCGATGGTCGACGTCTCGTTCAAGGGCGCCGGCTCCGAGCCGTTCACCGCCGACGAGTCCGTCCTCGGCGTCCCCGACATCTGGGACGTCTACATGTGCAACATCGCCCTGGACCACCGGGCCTACGAGGTGCTGCCGCTGCTGCCCTCGATCGAGACCATCGGCAGCGACTACGCCCTTCTGCACGCCCTGGTCCACTCCCGGCTGCCCGGCGTCGTCCATAACCGGCACATCGTCAACTACTACACGCCCGAGCGCCGCATCGGCGCCGGCTTCGTCAACTACCAGCTGCGGTTCGTCAAGTTCCTGCTCTCGATGCTGTACCTGTACCCGGTCTACGGCGGCATGATCGACCTGGGCCGCGGGCTGCTGGACGAGCGGCACGGGCTGAAGGTCGAGCCGATCGTCGACCTGGTGCGCGGCAGCGTCGACTGGGACCAGGCCGGGAACGAGCACTGCCTGGACGTTCTGGACCGCTCCTACCGCAAGCTCGGCGGCAAGTACACCGAGCTCGCGGACGTGGTGGCCGAGCGGCGCGGACAGCTCCTGGACGAGGCCCGGCAGGACGCCGAACGCTGGGCGGTGCTGGTCGAGGCCTGGGCCGCGATGGTGTCCGCCGCCCGCGCCCACGGACTGGACGCCGGTCCCGAAGGTGCGGAAGGCCCGGAAGGCCCGGACGCCGGTGCGGAGGGGGCGACCCGGTGAGCGAGGACCTCCGGATCCGGCGGCTGGCCGACGGGGACTGGGACGCCGTGGTCGCGCTCGAACACGACGCCTACGCCGCCGACGGCCTGTCCGAGGGCCGGGAGGCGCTGCAGTCCCGGGCCCGCAGCTCACCGGACACCTGCTACGTGCTGGAGCAGCAGGGCGTCGTCCGCGGCTACCTGCTGAGCCTGCCGTACCCGCCGCTGCGCTGCCCGGACCTCACCCGGCCGGAGGAGACGGCGTACACCTCGGCCAACCTGCACGTGCACGACCTGGTGATCGCCGAGGACCTGCGCGGCCGGGAGGTCGCCCTGGGGTTCATGCGGCACTTCCGGGAGCGGGCCGAGGAGTCGGGCTTCGAACGGATCTCGATGGTCGCGGTGCGCGGCGCGGACATCCTGCTGCGGCTGCTCGGCTACCGGGCGCACCGCGAGGTCACGGTGCCGGAGTACTACGGGCGGCGGGCCGTCTACATGTCGGCGCCCGTGCGCTGACCCGGGCCGACGCCCCGGCGGGCGGACGACGGCAACCGGTCGGGCCCGCACGGAAATCGGTCGGGCCCGCACGGAAATCGGCGGCGGGCCCGACCGGGCGGCGGGCAGAATGCGCGGATGCCCACCCTGCTGTACGCCGTCGCCCGCAACCCCGCCCTGCCGCCCGAGCTGCTCGGGCAGCTGATCGACCGACTTCCCGCCGCGGACGAGGAGTTGGCGTGCGCACTCGCGGAACGGCCGGACCTCGACCCGGGGCAGGTCCGGCTGCTGGCCGAACGCTTCGAGGACGCCGCCGTACGGCTCGCCGAGCGCGGCCTGTTGCCCGTCGGGGACGTCGACCCGCTCGCCCGGCCGCGGGTCGCGCTCGTCCTGCTGGACGAGGGACGCGGGGACCCGGCCTGGGCCCGGCTTTTCGCCCGCGACCCGGACGAGCTGGTGCGGGAACGGCTCGCCTCCGCGGTCGGGCTCCCGGACGAGGTCGCGGACCTGCTCGCGGTGGACGAGTCCGACGACGTGGTGGCCGTTCTCGGACACTGCACCGGGCGCCCGGACCTGCTGGCACGGCTGGCCGCGCACCCGGCGGCGCAGGTCCGACGCGCGGCCGCGGCCAACGAGGCCACGCCCGCGGAACTGCTCACGGCCCTGCTGGACGATCCCGAGGTGATGGTCCGCGAACAGGCGGCGGCCCATCCGACCACCCCGGGGTCGGCCGCCGCCCGCCTGGTGGGTGACCACATGATGATCCGGCAGGCGCTCGCCACCCACCCCGGGCTGCCCGCCGAGCCGTACCGCCGGCTGGCCGGGGACGAGATCCCCTGGGTCCGGTCCAACCTGGCCCGGAACCCGGGGATCGACGCGGCACTGATGAGCCGGCTCGCCGAGGACGACGGCTACGACGTCCGGCGCTCGCTCGCCCACAACCCCGCCATCCCGTTCGACCTCCTCGCCCGGCTCGCGGCCGCCGTCCGGATCGGCTCGACCCTGCTTCCCCGGATCGCCGCCGCCACTCCGGCCGAACTCCGCGCCCTCGCCGCCGTGCCCGAACCCAGGGTCCGCGTGCTGGTCGCCGAGCACCGGGCCCTGCCGACGGACCTCCGGGACCGGCTCGCCGCGGACCCGGACGCGAGCGTGGTCAAGTCGGTGGCCCCGCATCCGGGCCTCAGCGGTGCCCAACTGGCCACCGTGCTGGACCGGTTCGGCACGAAGGTGGCCACCGCCGTGACCAGGAACCCGGGTACCCCCACCGCACTGCTCGACCGCATCGCCACCACCCCGCCCACCCCCGTCAAGGCCCTGCGGACCCTCGCCGCCCACCCGAACGCCTCCCCCGCCGCGCTGACCGCCTGCCTGGCCTCCCCGGACCACCGCACCGCCGAGGCCGCGGCCGCCAACCCGGCGCTGCCGGTGGCGGTGATGGCGGAGCTGGCCACCCGGTGACGGACCGGACCGGCGACCGACGGGACCGGCGACGGACGGGACCGGTGGGCCGCCGGGTCTCCGCCAGGTCCGCGCGCGGTTGCAGTTGCGTCTCCGTTCAACCGGAGGGGGGTGTGCCCCGGCGGCCGGTCCGGGAGCCTGGGGGCAACGACTCGTACGGCGGGGGGAGTTGCCATGGGGGACGGCCGCGGGCTGGTGGCGGGTGTGGTGGGGGCGCTGGTGCGACTGGCCCGGGGCACGCCCGGCGGGCGGGGGCGGGCGGTGGCCGAGGTGGTCCGGGCCCGGTTGCGGCTGACGCCCGAGGGGGCCCGGGCGCTGTCGGCGATCGAGGCGGACCCGGACGATCCGGCGGCGCGGGCCGAACTGGCCGCGGCCGTCGCCCGGCTGCTCGCCACCGACCAGGGGTTCGCGCAGTACCTGACCACCACCGACCTCGGCGGGACGGCCGATCCGAACACCGTCCAGCTGCGGACGGACGCGAGCCCCAGCACGGTCCAACTGCGGACCGGCCCGAGCACCGTCCAGCTGCGCACCGGGGGGCCGGACGCGGAACCGGAGCCTCGCACCGTCCGGCCGGGGGCGGACCCGGACGCCCCGGCCGGCGGCCCGAGCACCGTCCAGCTGAGGGTCGACCCGGCGGCCGCCGGCGCCGCCCGGGCCCTGGCGGCCCGGCGCGGCAACGTCGCCGTCCTCACCGTCCTGGCCCTGGTCCTGATCGCCGCGCTGGTCGCACTCGGGATCAACCTCGGCTCGCGCCCGCTGCTGCAACCCACCGGGCCCGACTTCGCCCACGCCGCCCGGACCATCCGCGATCCCGCGCGGGTGCAGGGCGTGCTGCCGGACGCCGCCGCGATGCCGGGCGGCTGGCAGCAGCAGGGGGCGCCGCGTTCGGGGACGGGCAGCGGGCCGGGCGCGCCCTGTCTGCTCCCGGGCGCCTGCGACCAGCAACTCGCCTATGCGACGGTGTCGTTCAGTGCCGCGCCGCTGCCGTCCGTGCAGTTCACCGTGGTCACCTTCAGCTCCGCCGAGGCGGCCGGCCGGGCCTTCGACACCCGGCTCGACCTCCTCGACGCCCGGGGCGACGCGGCCCCGGCGGCCGTCCAGGCGGTCGGCGACCGGAGCGCCGCCCGCACCCGGGGCGACTCGACGGCGGAGACGGTGGTCCGGGTCGACTCGACGCTGCTCTACGTGCACTACGCCGGGCCGGGGGCCGCGGTGGCACTGCCCGGGCTCACCCCGTTCGCCCGGATGCTCGCCGAGCGCGCCCGGCAGGCCGAGGACGGCCGGACCCCGGACGCCGTCTTCCACGCCACCGGGGGCTGAACGCCGACGCTTCCCGGCCGCCCCGGCAAGCCCGGCCACCCGGCAAACCCGGCAAACCCGGCCGCCCAACGAGGCACAGCCACCCCGTGAAGCCCAGCCACCCCAGGAACCCCACCCGCACCGCAGCACCCCTGCGCCCCGCAGGCCCCACCGGCCGGCGGGGCGTTCCGCTCGCCCCGCCCCGCCCCTGACCTGCGCCGACCGCCCCCGTCGCCCGAATGCATGTATCGCTCTCTTGACTGGCGTCACGAGCGCGCCATACTGGCTTCACTCCCGCTCGCCCGACGAGGTGCCGCCCATGGAGCTCTCCCCCTCGGCGCACATGGACACGTTCTGCCGAGACCATCTCCCGCCCTTCGACCAGTGGCCAGAACTCCTCTTCGAACTCCCGGAGTTGGCCTACCCCGACCGACTGAACTGCGCGTCCGCCCTGCTCGACGACACCATCGCCCGCCTGGGCCCCGACCGCCGCTGCCTGCTCACCCCCACCACCCGGTGGAGCTACGGCGAACTGCGCGACCACGCCGACCGGACAGCCCGCCTGCTCACCGAGGAACTGGGCCTGGTCCCCGGCAACCGCGTCCTGCTGCGCGGCCCCAACACCCCCTGGCTGGCCGCCTGTTGGCTCGGGGTCCTGAAAGCCGGCGGGGTGGTCGTCACCACCGTGCCGCTGCTCCGGGCGGCCGAGCTGACCGAACTGGCCCGGATCGCCCGCCCCACCCTCGCCCTGTGCGACCACCGCTTCCGCACCGAGCTCGACCTCGCCGACGCCCCCGGGCTGCGGGTCCTCTCCTTCGGCGGCCCCGGCCCCGAGGACCTCACCGCCCGCAGTGCCACCCAGCGGCCCGGCTTCACCGCCGTACCGACCGCCGCCGACGACGTCGCGCTGATCGCCTTCACCTCCGGCACCACCGGCCGGCCCAAGGCCACCCTGCACTTCCACCGGGACGTGCTGGCCAACGCCGACACCTTCTCCCGCCACCTGCTCCGCCCCACCCCCGACGACCTCTTCACCGGCACCCCGCCGTTCGGCTTCACCTTCGGCCTCGGCGGCCTGCTGGTCTTCCCGCTGCGGGCCGGCGCCGCCAGCCTGCTGCTGGAGCGGGCCACCCCCGAACAGCTCGCCGAGGAGGTCGCCCGGCACGGGGTGAGCGTGCTGTTCACCGCGCCCACCGCCTACCGGGCGATCCTGGCCGCCGGGCTCGCCGACCGGCTGTCCGGCGTACGGCGCTGCGTGTCGGCCGGCGAGCCGCTGCCCGCCGCCGTGTGGGAGGCCTTCCACGCCGCCACCGGCCGACGGCTGATCGACGGGATCGGCGCCACCGAGCTGCTGCACGTGTTCATCTCGGCCGCCGACGACGACGCCCGGCCCGGCGCCACCGGCCGCCCCGTCCCCGGCTACCGGGCGGCGATACTCGACCGGCAGGGCAACCCGGTGCCGGACGGCCAACCCGGACTGCTCGCCGTCAAGGGCCCCACCGGCTGCCGCTACCTGGACGACGAGCGCCAGCGCGAGTACGTCCGCGGCGGCTGGAACCTCACCGGCGACACCTACCTCCGCGACCGGGACGGCTACTTCCGGTACCAGGCCCGCAACGACGACATGATCGTCTCGGCGGGGTACAACATCGCCGGCCCCGAGGTGGAACAGGCCCTGGCCGCCCACCCCGCGGTCGCCGACTGCGCCGTGGTGGCCGCGCCGGACGAACGGCGCGGCACGGTGGTCAAGGCGTACGTGGTGCTGACCGGGGGCACCCCGGCCGGCGCCGGGACCGTCAAGGAGCTCCAGGAGCACGTCAAACGCACCATCGCGCCGTACAAGTACCCGCGCGCCGTCGAGTTCGTCCCCGAGCTGCCGCGCACCGCGACCGGCAAGCTGCTCCGCGCCGAGCTGCGCAGAAGGGCCGCCGTGACACACCGATCCGAGCCGGAGCCCGCCCCGGCCGCCATCACCATCGAGCGCCGGGTCGAGTGGTCGGACACCGACGCCGCCGGGCACTACCACTTCTCCGCCGTCCAGCGCTGGGCCGAGGCCGCCGAGGCGGCGCTGCTGCGCCGGCTCGGCCTGGCCGAGCTGTTCGGACGGATCCCCCGGGTGCACTTCGAGGCCGACTACCGGGAGCGGCTCTGGTTCGGGGACGTGGTCCGCACCGAGCTGCGGGTCGTCCGGGTCGGCGGCTCCTCGCTGCACTACGCCTTCGAGGTGCACGGCCCGCAGGGGCTGGCCGCCAGCGGCCGGATGTCGGTGGTGCACGCCGCGCCGCGGGTCAAGGGCGCCGAGCCCTGGCCCGACCCGGTCCGCCGGGCGCTCACCGAGGCCGGTCCGCAGCAGCCCGAGGTGGTCGCGTGACGGGCGGGCCGCAGCAGTCGACGGCCGGACAGCAGACGGGCGGGCAGCGGCCGACGGGCGGGCCGCAGCAGCCGACGCCCGGCGGGCCGCGCCGCATCGCGGTGATCGGCGCCGGCCCCGGCGGGCTCTACTTCGCCGCCCTGGCCAAGCAGTTGGACCCCGCCCGCGAGATCACCGTGTTCGAACGGGACGGCCGGGAGGACGCGTTCGGCTTCGGCGTGGTGTTCTCCGACGAGACCCTGGACGGCATCGCCCAGGCCGACCCGAAGGTCTTCGCCGCGATCAGCGCCGAGTTCGCCCGCTGGAGCGACATCGACATCCGCTACGCCGGCCAGGTCCGCACCAGCGGCGGGCACGGCTTCGCCGCCCTGGACCGCAACCGGCTGCGCGCCGTCCTCCAGGACCGCTGCGCCGAGCTGGCGGTGGACGTGCGCTACCGCACGCCCGCCCCGCCGGCCGACCGGCTCGCCGCCGAGTACGACCTGGTGGTGGCCGCCGACGGCATCCACTCCGGCACCCGGGCCGCCCGCCCGGAGGCGTTCCGCACCGAACTGGACGAGCGGCACTGCCGCTACATCTGGCTCGCCACCGACAAGGTCTTCGAGGCCTTCACCTTCATCGTCGAGGAGTTCGACTTCGGCACCGTGCAGGTGCACGCCTACCCGTACAGCGCCACCCGCTCGACCTTCATCGTCGAGATCGCCGCGGACGCCTGGCGCCGGGCGGGCTTCGAGGCCCTCGCCGCAAGGGAGTTCGCGCGCGGCGAGAGCGACCTGGCGAGCGTGGAGCGCTGCGCGGAACTGCTCGCCGGGCACCTGGACGGCCACCGGCTGATCCCCAACGCCTCCCGCTGGATCCGCTTCACCACCGTCCGCAACGCCAGTTGGCGCCACGGCAACACCGTGCTGCTCGGCGACGCCGCGCACTCCGCGCACTTCTCGATCGGCTCGGGCACCAAGCTGGCCCTGGAGGACGCCCTCGCCCTGGCCGCCGCGCTGAGCGAACAGCCCACCCCGGACGGCGCGTTGGCCGCCTACGAGGCCGAGCGGCGGCCGGTGGTGGAGTCCACCCAGCGGGCCGCGCAGGCCAGCCTGGAGTGGTTCGAGACGGTGGGGCGCCGCACCGGGCGGGACCCGGACCGGTTCGCCTTCGACCTGCTCACCCGAAGCCGCCGGGTCACCTACGACAACCTGCGGGCCCGCGACCCGGAGTTCACCGCCGCCGTGGACGCCGCCACCGGCGGCTCCCCCGGGGTGCCGCCGATGTTCCGGCCGCTGAAACTCGGCGCCCTGGAGCTGCGCAACCGGATCGTGGTGCCCCCGCTGGCGACCTTCACCTCCCCCGACGGGCTGCCCAGCGCCTTCGACCGGGCCCAGCTGACCGCCCACGCGCTCGGCGGCGCCGGGCTGGTGATCGCCGGGATGACGGCGGTCAGCCCCGAGGGCCGGGCCACCGACCGCTGCCCCGGGCTGTGGACCGACCGCCAGGAGGGCGCCTGGGCGGAACTGCGGCGCGCCGTCGCGGCGGTGAGCGACACCCCGGTCGGCCTCCAGCTCACCCACGCCGGCCGCCGGGGCGCCACCGCCGCGCCCGGACCGGACGGCATCGGCCGCCCGCTCGCCGACGGCTGGCCGCTGCTCGCCCCCTCACCGCTGCCCTGGGACTCCGGCAGCGCCGTCCCGCACGAGGCGAACGACGTCCACCTGGCCGTCGTCACCGCCGACTTCGCGGCCGCCGCCGAACGCGCCGCCCGGGCCGGGTTCGACGTGCTGGAGCTCCAGTTCGGCCACGGCCACCTGCTCTCCGCCTTCCTCTCCCCGCTCACCAACCACCGCACCGACGGCTACGGCGGCCCGCTCGCCCACCGGCTGCGGCTGCCGGTCGAGGTGCTGTCCGCCGTCCGCGCCGTCTGGCCCGCCGGGCGGCCGCTGCTGGTCCGGATCTCGGCCGCCGACTGGGCCCCCGGCGGCACCACCGAGGACGAGGCGGTGGCGATCTGCCGGGCGCTGGGCGAGGCCGGGGCGGACGCGGTGGACGTCTCCACCGGCGAGGTGGTGGCGCACCAGCGGCCGCCGTACGGGCGCGGCTTCCAGACGCCCTTCGCCGAACTGGTCCGCGCCGCCACCGGCCTGCCGACCGTCGCGGTCGGCGCGATCTCCGGCCACGACGACGCCAACTCCGTCCTGCTGGCGGGCCGCGCCGACCTGGTCGCGGTCGGCCGGGCCCAGCTGCACGACCCGTTCTGGACCCTGCACGCCGCCGCCGAGCAGGCGTACACCGGCCCGGGCGCCCCCTGGCCCGCGCCCTGGCTCGCCGGGCGCCGCAGGCCGCCGGGCCCGGGCGCCGACAAGGTCGCCCCGCGCCTGCACCTGCTGCGGGAGGCCGCCCCGCCCGTCCACCGCCGCTGGCGGCCGGCTCCGGACGGGCAGTGAGGAGGACGCATGGACCTGCCGCGCTTCACCGCCGCCGCCGTCCAGGCCGCCCCGGTCTACCTGGACCCGGCCGCCACCGTGGACAAGGCCGTCGCCCTGATCCGGGAGGCAGCCGGCCGCGGCGCCGAACTCGTGGTCTTCCCCGAGGTCTTCGTGCCCGGCTACCCGTACTGGAACTGGACGATGACCCCCGTGCAGGGCTCCCCCTGGTACGAACGGCTGTACCGCGCCGCGGTGGACGTCCCCGGACCGTACGTGGACGCCCTGTGCTCGGCCGCCCGGCAGGCCGGGGTGGTGCTGGTGATCGGCGTCAACGAGCGCGGCCGGCACAGCCTCGGGGTGCTGTACAACACCCTGCTGATCATCGGCTCGGACGGCGAACTCCTCGGCGTGCACCGCAAACTGGTACCCACCTGGGCCGAGAAGCTGACCTGGACCCAGGGCGACGGCAGCTCGTTGAAGGTGCACCGCACCGCCGTCGGCCCGCTCGGCGCCCTGGCCTGCGGGGAGAACACCAACACCCTGGCCCGCTTCACCCTGCTGGCCCAGGGCGAACTCGTCCACGCCGCCGCCTACATCGCCCTGCCGGTCGGCCCCGAGGACTACGACATGGCGGAGGCGATCGCGCTGCGCGCCGCCGCCCACTGCTTCGAGGGCAAGCTGTTCACCGTGGTCTCCTGCTCGACCGTGTCGCCCGAGATGATCGACCTGATCGCCGGTGACGACCGCCGGCTGCGCAGCCAACTCGCCCGCCCGCACAGTGCGTTGTCCGGGATCTTCGGACCGGACGGCCGGGCGGTCACCGAACCGCTGGTCGACGAGGAGGGCATCGTCTACGCCGAGATCGACCTCGGCCGCTGCATCCAGCCCAAGCAGATGCACGACATCGTCGGCCACTACAACCGCTTCGACGTCTTCCGGCTGCACGTGGACGACCGCCCGCTGCGGCCACTCACCTTCCCCGAGGAGGAGTCATGAGCACCGAAGGCACCTACGACGACGGCCGGATCGGCCGGGCCCGC
This sequence comes from Kitasatospora sp. NPDC059146, assembly GCF_042786665.1. Classification (NCBI taxonomy): domain Bacteria; kingdom Bacillati; phylum Actinomycetota; class Actinomycetes; order Kitasatosporales; family Streptomycetaceae; genus Kitasatospora; species Kitasatospora sp. NPDC059146. Next base: position 37,846 of record NZ_JBHZCY010000062.1, read on the forward strand.
GTCAACGACAGCCCCGAACTGCTCGCCTACTACGAGGAGTTGGCCAAGCACGAGGCCGGCGCCCTGTGGACGGTGGCGAACGAGATCGAACCCTGGTACCCGCAGCCGAAGTCCGTCCCGGTGCTCTGGCGCTACGCCGACCTGCGCCCGCTGGTCCGCAAGGCCCTCCCGCTGGTGAAGGCCGACGACGCGGGCCGCCGGGTGGTGATGCTGGTCAACCCCGGGCGCCGCGAACTCAGCGCCGCCGTCGGCCTGTTGTACACCGGCCTGCAGATCATGGGCCCCGGCGAGGCGATGACCGCGCACCGCCACCAGGCCTCCGCCCTGCGTTTCGTCCACGAGGGCACCGGTGCCTGGACGATCGTCGACGGCCAGAAGCTCCGGGTCGGCCCGCGCGACTTCGCGATCACTCCCAACAGCACCTGGCACGAGCACGGCAACGAGGCCGAGGACAACCCGGTGATCTGGCAGGACGGCCTGGACATCCCGCTGGTCAACACCCTGGACGCCAACTTCTACGAAGTCCACCCGGACCTCTACCAGCGCCCCGGCCCGGTCCCGAACTCCTCCCTGCTCAGCTACGGCGGCAACCTGCTCCCGTACGGCGTCGAGAAGTGGACCCGCCCGTACTCGCCGCTGCTCGGCTGGCTCTGGGAGCCCAGCTACCACGCGCTGTGCCGACTGGCCCGCGCCACCGAGGGATCCCCGTACGACGGCGTGATCATGGAGTACACCAACCCGGTCACCGGCGGCTCGGTGATGCCCACCATGGCCGCCCACCTCCAGCTGCTCCGCCCCGGCCAGGCCACCCGCGCCCACCGGCACACCGGCTCGGTGGTCTACACCGCCGCCAAGGGCCGGGGCGTCTCGGTGATCGCCGGGCAGCGCTTCGAGTGGCAGCAGGGCGACATCTTCGTCGTCCCGTCCTGGGCCTGGCACGAGCACGAGAACCTCGACCAGGGCGAGGACGCCTGCCTGTTCTCCTTCAACGACTTCCCGGTGATGCACTCCCTCGGCCTCTACCGCGAGGAGGCCCACCCGGCCCACGACGGGCACCAGGACACCCCCGAGCCCACCGCCCCGTAACAGGAGTCCACCCGATGCAGCTGCTGACCTTCCGCGCCGACGGCGACCCCACCCCCCGGCTCGGCGCCCGCACCGACGGCGACCGGGTCGTCGACCTGACCGCCCTGGCCACCGCCGCCGGGGCCGAACTCCCGCCCGACCTGCTGGGGTTGATCCGGGCGGGCGAACCGGCCCTGGCCACCGCCCGCGCCCTGACCGCCCGCGCCCTGACCCCTGGCGCCCTCACCGCCGGCGCGCCGGCCACCCGGCCGCTCGCCGAGGTCACGCTGTGCGCCCCGCTGCGCCCCGGCAAGATCGTCGGGGTCGGCCTCAACTACGTGGAGCACGTGGCCGAGTCCCACCGCACCCTGGACACCGAACGCGAACTCCCGGACCGCCCGGTGCTGTTCGGCAAGCCCACCACCGCCGTCACCGGCCCCGGCGGACCGATCCTGCACAACGCCGACCTCACCAAGCAGCTCGACTGGGAGTGCGAACTCGCCGTGGTGATCGGCGAGCCCGCGTTCCGGGTGAGCGAGGCGGACGCCTGGCGGCACGTGTTCGGCTACAGCATCGTCAACGACATCAGCGCCCGCGACCAGCGCCGCAGCGGGCAGTGGTTCTTCTCCAAGGGCCAGGACAGCTACGCGCCGTTCGGCCCGGTCGTGGTCACCGCCGACGAGATCCCCGACCCGCAGCGGCTCGACCTCTCGCTGCGGGTCAACGGCGAACTGCGGCAGGACTCCAACACCCGCCACATGCTGTTCGGCATCGCCCGACTGATCGCCGACATCTCCGCCGGGATGACCCTGGAACCCGGCGACGTCATCTCCACCGGCTCCCCCTCCGGGGTCGGCGCCGGCATGGTCCCGCCGCAGTTCCTGCAGCCCGGCGACCTGGTCGAGGCCACCATCGAGCGGATCGGCACCCTCGCCAACCCCGTGATCGACGCCCGCTGAGAGGAGTCCGGCGCAGATGACCACCTACCGGATCGGCCAGATCGTCCCGAGCTCCAACGTCACCATGGAGACCGAAGTCCCGGCCCTGCTGCGGGCCCGCGAGGCGGTCGCCCCGGAACGGTTCACCTTCCACTCCAGCCGGATGCGGATGACCAGGGTCACCCCCGAGCAACTGCGCGCCATGGACGGCGAGTCCGACCGCTGCGCCGCCGAGCTCTCGGACGCCCGGGTCGACGTGATCGGCTACGCCTGCCTGGTCGCGGTGATGGCCACCGGCCCCGGCTACCACCGCGAGGCCGAGCAGCGGCTGCACCGCCGCACCGTCGAGAACGGCGCGCCCGCGCCCGTGGTGACCAGCGCCGGCGCCCTGGTCGCCGGGCTGCAGGCGCTCGGCGCGCGGAAGGTCGCGATGGTCACCCCGTACCTGCGCCCGCTGGCCGCGACGGTGGTCGACTACCTCGGCGGGGAGGGCATCGAGGTGCTCGACCACGTCGCGCTGGAGATCGCCGACAACCTCGACGTGGCCGCCCACGACCCGGCCCGGCTGCCCGGGATCGCCAAGGGCCTGGCGCACGGAGACGCGGACGCGGTGGTGCTCTCCGCCTGCGTGCAGATGCCCTCGCTGTCCGCCGTCGAGGAGGCCGAGCAGCAGCTCGGCAAGCCGGTGGTCTCGGCGGCGATCTGCACCACCCACCAGTTGCTCCGGGCGCTCGGCCTGCCCGCCGTCGCCCCCGGCGCCGGGCACCTGCTCTCCGGCGCGTACGCCTGAGCCACGCCCCGGTCACGCCCGGCCCCCACCCGCCCCGAGGCCGATCCGCACCAACCCGCCACCGGCCCGCGCCCGACCCGCGGTGCCGTCGCTATGATCACCACCAGCCGTCGGGGAGGAGGGCCCGCAGATGCCGGAGAGCACCACCCGGCCCAGCTCCCTGATCAACACCGTCTACGGAGAGTTCGTCCGCCGCCTCGGCGGCTGGATATCGATCGCCGACCTGATCGCGCTGATGGCCGAGCTGGACGTCGACGGCCCGGCCGTCCGCTCGGCCATCTCCCGCCTGAAGAAGGCCGGCACCCTGCTCCAGGAGCGCCGTTCGGGCACCGGCTACCGGCTGGCCCCGGCGATGGGCCCGGTGTTCGACGAGGGCGACCGCCGGATCTTCCACAGCCTGGAGCCCGCCGAGCTCGCCGACGGCTGGGTGGTGGCGGTCTTCTCGGTGCCGGAGTCCGAACGCGCCCACCGCCACCAGCTGCGCTCCCGGCTGAGCTGGCTCGGCTTCGGCAACGCCGCCCCGGGCGTCTGGCTGGCCCCCGCCCGGCTGCTGCCGGACGCCCGCCGGCTGCTGGAGCGCCTCGGCCTGAGCGCCTACGTCCACCTGTTCCTCTCCGCCGAGTACGCCGGCTTCGCCGAACTCCGTACGGCGGTGGCGACGTGGTGGGACCTCCCGGCGATCGAGGCGCAGTACGCGGCCTTCACCGACGCCTGGCGGCCGGTCGCCGAGCAGGTGCGCGGACGGGAGCGGATCGACCCGGTCGAGGCCTTCCGGGACTACGTGCCGATGCTCACCCAGTGGCGCCGGCTGCCGTACCTCGACCCCGGGCTGCCCGCGCCGCTGCTGCCCGAGCACTGGAACGCCGTGCCGGCCCGCGCGGTGTTCACCGAGGTGCACGGGCTGTTCGCCGAGCCGAGCCTGCGCTACGTCGAGAAGGTCACCGGACTGTCCCACCCCGAGGAGCTGCCATGACCGCCCCGGACCGCACCCCCACCCCGGACCGCACCCCCGCTCCGGCCACCAGCACCCCCGCCCCGGGCACCAGCACACCCCCCGCCGATCTGCTGATCCGCGCCGCCGCCGTGCACACCCTCGTCCCGGGCGGGGCGCCGCAGCGGGCGGTCGCCGTCACCGGCGGCCGGATCACCGCCCTCGCCGCCGAACCGAACGGCCTGGACGCCCTGGTCGGGCCGGACACCGAGGTGGTGGACGCCCCGGACACGACCGTGCTGCCCGCCTTCGACGACACCCACACCCACCTGATCCTGGCCGGGCACAGCGTCCACGGCGTCCCGGTGCACCGGGCCCGGGACCTCGACGGCTTCCTGGCGCTGATCCGCGACCGGGCCGCCCGCACCCCCGCCGGGGAGTGGATCGCCACCACCGTCAACTGGCAGGAGGTGCTGCTCGCCGAGCAACGCCTGCCGACCACCGCCGAGTTGGACGCCGTCACCGCCGACCACCCGGTGCTGGTGCGCCGCGGCGCGTACAACATGGTGCTCAACTCGGCCGCGCTGCGGCTGGCCGGGATCGACGAGTCCACCGAGGCCCCGGACGGCGGGGTGATCGAGCGGGACGCGCGGGGGCGGCTGACCGGCCGGCTGATCAACCGGGCGGTCGAGGCGGTCGAGCGGGTGCTGCCGCGGCCGACCCTCGCCGAGCGGATCGAGGGGCTGCGCGCGGCCTCCGCCGACTACGCGGCCACCGGGATCGGGACGGTGCGCGACTGCCTCGTCCCGGTCGAGGACCTCGACGTGCTGGACGCGGCCCGGGCCGCGGGGGCGCTCGCCGTCCGGGTCCGGGCCCTGGTCTCCGGCTTCGCGGCCCGCACCCCCGCCCAGGTGGACGCCCTGCTCGACCGGATGGACGGCTGGCGCGCGGACGGCCGGGACGACGCCCGACTGCGGCTGTGGGGCGTCAAGTTCGGCATCGACGGCGGCTTCGAGGCGGGCGCCCTGGAGCAGCCGTACCAGGGGCAGCCCTGCTACCACGGGCGGCTGCTCTGGGAGCCGGCCGAGCTGCTCGCCGCGGTGGAGCGGGTGGTCGGGCGCGGCTGGCGGGTGGGTGTGCACGCCTGGGGCGACCGCGGGCTGCGGGTGCTGCTGGACGTCTTCGAGCAGGTGGTGAAGCGCCACCCGGGGCTGCCGCCGGGAACGCTCGTGGTCGAGCACGGCGGACTGGCCCGGGCCGACCAGCGGGCCCGGGCGGTGGCGCTGGGCATCCCGGTGACGGTGCAGCACCCGCTGCTGCACGACGGCGCGCTCACCCAGCAGCGGGCCTGGGGCGAGGAGCGCACCGCCGCGCTGTTCCCGCTGCGCGAGTGGCTGGACGAGGGAGCGCAGCTGTCGGCCGGATCGGACTTCCCGGTCGGCCCGTACGGCGCGATGGTGTCGGTGTGGGGCATGACGACCCGCGGCACCACGGCCGGGGTGGTCGGCCCCGAGCATGCGATCGGACGGGCCGAGGCGATCGCGCTGCACACCGTGAACGCCGCCCGGCTGACCGGCGAGGAGGCCGAGCGGGGCAGCCTGCGGCCGGGGGCGCTCGCCGACCTGACGCTGTGGCCGGTCGACCCGCTGCACTGCCCGACGGCGGACCTGCGCGGGCTGCTGCCGCTCCGTACGGTGATCGGGGGCCGAACCGTGCACGGGGGATGACGGCCCGACCGTGCACGGCAGTTGATGGGCCGTCAGGCCGCGATGAGCTCCCGCAGGTCGATGTCGCCGCGGTGCAGGGCGCGCAGGTCATCGTGCAGGGTGGACGGCGGGACGACGAGCACGCCGCCGCGCGCGTGGTCGAGGCAGTGGCGGGCGACCGAGCCGCGCAGCAGTCGGCGCAGGCGGCCACGCAGCGAGCCGTGCCGGCCGGCGCTGATCACCAGCAGGTCGCCGGGCCGGTCGGCCAGTGCGGTCAGCACCGGGCCGGGCTCGCCGCGCATCACCAGCGGCTGCACCGGCAGGCCGATCGGCAGACCGCCGAAGGCCTGGCCGAGGGCGCTCTCCAGCCGGGCCCCGGCGGCGTCCTGCCAGGCGCGGAGCAGCGGCGGGCAGGGCCGGGCGCGGTAGCTGCGCTCGCCGCCGACCGGGGTCCAGGCCAGCACCGGGACGAGGACGGCCCCTCGGGCCCGGGCCTCCTCCGCCGCCCGGTGCAGGGCGGTCAGGCTGTGCAGGGAACCGCTGACTCCGACGATGACGCGGGCGCCGTCCGACATGATCCTTCGCTTTCCGATGTGAAGCCTATCCAGTGTCTGCGATTATGCTGCCACACCGTCGCGCAGACCTACAAATCAAAGGCATTCACTGAATATCGCCTTGCAATCGCCCCGACTGGGCGCCCGGGCCGGCCCCGTCCAGGTAATTCGAGCGCCTGTTCGAATCACGGCGTACGCTGGCCCCATGCCCGGCACCGTCCACCTCCAGCCCTCGCTGTTCGAAGAAGCCGCCGACCCCCGGCTCGGCCCGCTCGACGGCGTCCAGCGCCTGCTCCTCGGCGACGGCGCCTGGCTGGACGTGCTGCCGGGCTGGCTGCACGGCGCCGACCGGCTGTTCGAACAGCTGGCCGCCGACGTCCCCTGGCGGGCCGAACGGCGGGAGATGTACGAGCGCACCGTCGACGTCCCCCGGCTGCTCGCCTCCTACGGCGCCGACGCCGAACCGCCGCACCCCGTCCTCGGCCTGGCCCGGACGGCGCTGAGCCGGCACTACGCGGCGGAGCTGGGCGAGCCCTTCCGCACCCTCGGGCTCTGCTACTACCGGGACGGCCGGGACAGCGTGGCCTGGCACGGCGACCGGATCGGGCGCGGCGCCCGGGAGGACACCATGGTGGCGATCCTCTCCGTGGGCGAGCCTCGCGTCCTCGCCCTGCGGCCCCGGTACGGCGGCGGCGCCGTCGTCCGCCGGCCGCTCGGCCACGGGGACCTGGTGGTGATGGGCGGCTCCTGCCAGCGCACCTGGGAGCACGCGATCCCGAAGACCGCCCGCCCGGTCGGCCCGCGGATCAGCATCCAGTTCCGCCCGTACGGGGTCGCCTGAGAGCCACCCCCTCGCTCATCAGTCCTTGACCGCGCCGGCCAGCCCGGACACCAGCCTGCGCTGCACCGCGACGAAGAACACCAGCACCGGCACCGTCATCAGCGTGGACGCCGCCATGATCCCGCCCCAGTCGTTCTCGTCCGGCTTGAAGAACACCAGCAGTGCGGAGGGCAGCGTCTGGTTCTGGCTGGCGCTGATGATGAAGGTCTTCGCGAAGACGAAGTCGTTCCACGCCGCGATGAAGGAGAACACGCTGGTCGCGGCCAGACCCGGGGCCACCAGCGGCAGCAGGATCCGCCACAGGATGCGGGTCCGGCTCGCCCCGTCGATCTGCGCGGCCTCCTCGATCGAGACCGGCACGGCCGCGACGAAGCCGCGCATCATCCAGATCCCGAACGGCAGCGAGAACGCCAGCTGCACCAGCACCAGCGAGGCCAGGGTGTTCAGGCCGACGCCCGGCGCGAACCGGCCGGCGTCGCGGAACATGAAGAACAGCGGGATGGTCAGCGCCTCGACCGGGATCATCTGGGCGATCAGGAACATCACCATGATCGTGGTGCGGAACCGGAACCTGAACCGGGTCACCGCCACGGCGGCCAGGAAGACCACCACCGCCGACAGCACCACCACCGACAGCGCGACCACCAGGCTGTTGACGAAGTACCGGCCGAAGCCGTCCACGCTGAGCACCTGCCGGAAGCTGTCCAGCGTCGGGTGGGCGGTCCACGGCCTCGGGTCCAGCGACTGCACCTCGCCCTTGGGCTTGAAGGCCGAGAGCACCATCCAGAAGATCGGGAAGGCGGTGACCACCGCCAGCACCACGGCACCGCTGTTCGCCGCGAGCCGCCACCGGCCGCGGGGGTTGCGCAGGGCGTTCACAGCTCGTTCCCCGTCCGTCGCAGGCTGCGGATGTACAGGACCGTCGGGACCACCAGGATCAGCAGCATGATCACGCCGATCGCCGCGCCCAGCCCGTACTGCGAGGAGGCGAAGGCCTTCTGGTACGCGTACACGTTGAGCACCAGGTTCTGGCCGGCGATGCCGCCGCCCTCGGTCATCACGTAGATCTGGGTGAAGACCTTGAAGTCCCAGATCACCGACTGGATCACCACGATGGTCAGGATCGGCCGCAGCATCGGCGCGGTGATCCGGCGGAAGGTGGTCCAGGTGCCGGCGCCGTCCAGGGCGGCGGCCTCCATGACCTCCTCCGGGATGGCCCGGATGCCCGCGTAGAGGGTGACCATGACGAACGGGTAGGAGTGCCACACCACCACGGCGCCGACGATCAGGAACGCCGTCCACTTGTCGTAGAACCAGTTGAACTCGTGGAAGCCGCTCAGCCCGAGCCGCACCAGGGTGTGGTTGACCAGCCCGAGGTTGGTGTCGAACAGGAAGCTCCACACCGTCGAACCGGTCATCGCGGGCGCCGCCCAGGCGGCCATCGCCGCCGTGGTCAGCACCAGCCGCGGCCAGCGGCCGACCCTGGTCAGCAGCACCGCGAGGGTCGCGCCGACGGCCAGGGTGGCGACCACGCAGAAGGCGGCGAAGCCGACGGTCTGCACCAGCACCGTCCAGAACTGGCCGTCCTCCAGGATCTTCGTGTAGTTGCCGAGGCCGACGAAGGAGGTCGGGACACCGCCGGAGGCCTGGGCCTGCCCGAAGTCCAGCACGGACAACAGCCCGAGCTGGTAGATCGGGTAGGCCACCAGCGGGACCAGGATGACCGCGGCCGGCAGGAGCAGCAGCAGCGGGGGCCGGCGGCGCCGGCCGCCCGGGGGTGCGGCCGGCGCCCTGCCCCCACGGCGCCGCTGCGGGGAGGCCGGCGCCGACGGGGCGGTCGTGGTGGATGCGGACACGTGCGGGACCTGCTCTCTGCTCGGCGGGTCAGTGCGCGGCGAAGGCCGAATTGATCTGCGCCGCGGCGTCGGCGGAGGCCTTGGCCACGTCCGCCTTGCCCGTGACCACCTGCTGCAGCATGGTCGGGATCACCGCCTGGGCGTCGATCTGCGCCCACGCCTGGTCCAGCGGCACGAAGCGGGTGCCGGCGGCGATGGTGTCGGTGAACGGCTTGAGGAAGGCGTCCTTCGCCCCGACCTCGGCGCTGACCGACTTGAGCGTCGGCAGGTTGCCCATCGCGTCGTACATCTGCGCCTGGTAGGCCGGGCTCGCCAGCAGCTTCGCGAACTCCACCGCCAGCGTGCGGTGCTTGGCCGCCTTCATCACCCCGAGGTTGTTGCCGCCCGCGAAGGCGGGGGCGATCGAGCCGGCCTTCTCCCCGGGCAGCGGCACCACGCCGTACTTGCCCTTGACCGCGCCCGCCTCCACCTTGCCGCGGTTGGAGTTGACCAGGATCGCCATCGCCGACTTCCCGGCCGCGAACAGGTCGACGGTCTTGCCGCCGGTCAGGTCCGCGCACTGCTGGGCGGGGCAGCCGTCCGGGCCGAACAGGTCGGTGTAGCGCTTGATCCCGGCCTGCGCGGCGGGCGAGTCGATGGCGGCCTTGAAGGCCGTGCCGTTCTTGGCCGCGATGTCGCCGCCCGCGTCCCAGACGAAGGGCAGCGCGCCGAAGGTGTACTTGCCGCCGACCGCGATGCCGAAGGTGTCCGGGTGCGCGGCGTGGATCTTCGCACCGGCCGCGACCAGTTCGGCGTACGAGGCGGGCGGGTTGAGACCGGCCTCGGTGAACAGGTCGGTGCGGTAGTACAGGGCGCGCACGCCGACCCACCACGGCAGGCCGTAGGTCTTGCCGTCGACCACCGCCGTCCCCGCGATCGCCGGGTCGAGGTCGCCCTTGGACTGCCACGTGTCCAACTCGGCGCCGATCTCGGCCAGTCCGCCGGCGGCGACGTAGCCGGGCAGGTCGGTGTTGCCGAACTCGACCAGGTCGGGGGCGCTGTTGGGGTCGTTGAATGCGCCCTTCATCTTGGCCGCGCGGGCCGAGGCGTCGGTGTCGATGTAGCCGACCTTCACCGTGACGCCCTGGTGGGAGGCCTGGAACTCGTTGACGGCCTTGGCCACCACGGCTTCCTTGGCCGCGTTGCCCGCCTCGTTGTACAGCCACACCTGGAGGGTGCCGGTGCGGTCGTCGGCCTTGCCGCCGGCCGGCGCCGCGGTGCCCGGGGCGCAGGCGGTGGCGGCGAGGCAGCAGGCGGCGAGCGCGACGGCCGCAGCGGCCCGACTGGTGAGTCGCATGGGTGGAGACCTCCCCTCCCGACAGCTGCCGCCGAGACGCTCCCCGCCGGGGGACGGGCGCGTCGAAGCAGGCCCTGACCGGGGCCGATGGTGGGTGAAGTGGTGGGGGTGACGGCAGGGCGCAGCGCCTCGGGTGGGCGACGCCGCCTGCTCGATGGCAGGGACGTTAGGCGTGGGCGATCGGGCCCAACAAGAGGTGGTTCACGAAGTTTTGCACTGCACAACGTTGTATCGAGGATGCGCCGACCCGGGCCCGAAGGGGTACGTTCTGACCACCCCCGCCGACGTGCGGGGGCCACGCCAGCAGAACCCGGACCAGGGAACGGACCCATGACGGAGACGTCGCCCCAGCAGCCCACGACGACGGCCGCGCCCGCGTCGAAGCCCACGACCGAGCGCAACCAGTCCTCCTCGCTGCGCCGCGCACTCGCCGTCCTCGGCCACGTCCGCGACCACGGCGACGGGCGCGGCGTGCCGCTCGCCCAACTCGCCGACGCCCTGGGCCTCAACAAGAGCACCGTGCTCCGGCTGGCCGGCCCGCTGCTCGACGAGCACCTGCTCGAACGGGACCGCGAGACCGGCTGGTTCCGCCTCGGCCACGGCTCGCTCCGGCTCGGCCAGGCCTACCTGACCACCCTCGACCTGCGCAGCGTCGCCGCCGAACACCTGCGCCGGCTCCAGCGCGAGGCCGGCGAGACCGTCCACCTGACCGTCTGGCAGGCACCCGGGATCGTCTACCTGGACAAGGTCGAGGACGAGACCAACGTCCGGATGGCCTCCCGGGTCGGCAGCCGGGCGCCCGCCTACTGCACCGCCACCGGAAAGGCGATCCTCGCCTGGCTGCCCGAGGAGGCGGTCACCGAGGTGGTCGCGGCCGGCCTGCGCCCGGTCACCGCCTGGACCATCGCGGACGAGACCCGGCTGCGCGCCGACCTCGCCCGGATCCGCGCCCGCGGCTACTCGATCGACGACCGGGAGAACGAACCCGAGGTGCGCTGCGTGGCCGCGCCGATCTTCGACCACACCGGCGAGGTCACGGCGGCCCTGTCCGTCTCCGGCCTCACCTCCCGGATGACGGCCGCCCGGGTCCGCGCCCTCGGCCCGGTCGTCGCCCAGGCCGGCCTGCGGATCTCCCGCGAACTGGGCTCCGACCGCCAGCCGTCCTGAACTCCCGCTCCCCGCGGGCGGAAACGCGGACGGAAACGCGGACGGGGTCCGGCACCCGTGAAGGTGCCGGACCCCGTCCGAACCGTGGAGCGCCAGGCCCGGATCGCACGGACTCTTCCTACTGAAAGTAGGACGTGCTCTGGTAGCACCGCTGACGCCTGACGAGAGATCATCTCCCTCGCGACAGGAAGTACAGTAGCAGCTCCGTGACCACCCATCGAATCGGAGGCGAACCCGGCATGACGACCGCGCGACCGGAGGCCGTTCCGTACGCGGACGGACGCCTGTTGGACGTCCACCGCCCCGCCGCCACCGACTCCGGGCCCGCCCCCGTCGTCCTGCTCTGGCACGGCTCGGGCCCCGACGAGCGCGACGTGCTGCACACCCTCGCCCAGGAGGCCGCCGGACTCGGCCTGCTGGTCCTCGTCCCGGACTGGCGCTCCGACCGGGCGGACGGCGGCCGCGCCGACCTGCTCGCCTCGCTGGCCTTCGCCCGGCGCAACGCGGCGGCGTACGGCGGGGATCCGGACCGCTTCGTGCTCGCCGGCTGGTCGCTCGGCGGCCGGGAGGCCGTGGCGGTGGCCACCCACCCGGACACCCCGGCCGAGCTGCGCCCCACCGCCGCCGTCGGCATCGCCTCCGCGTACGGCCGCCCGGCGGCCACCACCGGGGACGTCCCGCTCGACCACCTGGCGGCGGGCCCGTCCCCGGTGCCGGTCCTGCTGGTGCTGGGCACCACGGACGAGGTGGTACCCGGCTGGCTGACCCATCAGCTGCACGCGGTCGTGCCGACCGCCGAACTGCTCGAACTCCCCACCGACCACGCCGGCGTGGTGATGACCACCTACGACCCCGGGGCCGACCGTTGCCTGCCCGCCACCGACCCCGCCACCCTGGCGGCCGGCCGGCGGACCGCCGCACTCCTCGCCCGGGCGGCCGGGCTCCGATAGGGGCGGGCGCCGCCCAACGCCCCTACTCCGCAGGCCAGTTGACTGCCTAGTTGCCCGCCACCAGGTCCCGCAGGCCGTAGCCGCGCTCCAGCGCCTCCAGGTCCCGCTGGAGGGGCGGGCGCGGCACGGTGAGCACCGGGCAGGCCGCGTGCCGGACGCAGTAGGCGGTGACGGACGGCCGGATCAGCCGGGAGAGGCAGCCCCGCTCCCGTCCGGCGCCGAGCACCAGGACGTCGCCCGGCCGGTCCGCGCAGCGCAGCAGCGTGTGGGCGGTCTCGCCGCGCACGGCCTGGCAGCGCAGCCGGGCTCCGGCGTACCGCCCGGCGAAGGCCTCGTCGAGCGCCTGCCGCAGCCGGGTGACGGCCGCGTCCCGGCCGGCGCCCACCACCGGCGGGCAGACCGAGCGGCGGTAGCCGAGCTCCTCCCCCGGCGGGGTCCAGCACAGCACCGCGAGCACCTCGGCGTCCGTCCGCCGGGCCTCGGCCACCGCGTGGTGCAGGGCCGCGAGGCTGCCGAGCGACCCGCTGACGCCGACCACGATCCGGCCGTCGCCCGCACCCGTGTCCGTCATCGCCCGCCCCGCCTCTCCGTCCGCGCCGCCGCCCCCGGGCGGATCACCCCAGCTAACCGGCGCACCCGAGCCCGCCCGCACCCGTTGACACGGTCCTGACGCCCCACCCGGCGTTCCGTACGCGTCCCTGATGCCGACAGGAGGGCAGGGGAGGCGGGGGAAGGGCGGGGGCGGTCAGACCTCCGGGGCCCCGGCCTCCCACAGGTCCGCGAACATCCGGTCCAGGTGCTCCTCGCCGATCGGCGGGACCGGCAGCGGGTGGGCGGCCCGCGCGCGGAAGCCGTCCAGCAGCAGGGCGAGGTACCGGCGCCAGAGGTCGGGGCGCAGCTCGGTGGCGGCGGGCAGGGCGCGGCAGAGCGGGCCGAGCAGGAAGAGCAGGTCCATGGTGACCACGTCGCGCCGCATGGTGCCCTGCTCCTGGGCGCGGGCGATCAGGGCGCCGACGGTGGCGGCGTGCCCGCGGCTGATCTCGATCATGCCGGGGATGACCGGGATGGCCTGGGTGACCAGGTCGTTGATGCCGCGGTCGGCGGCGACGAGGGCGAAGATCCGCTCGAAGTAGCCCTCCAGGCCGGTCCAGGCGTCCTCGGCGGCGAGCGCCTCCCGCCCGGCTTCGGCGAGTCCGGTCCCGGCGTCCGCGAAGACCTCGGCGATCAGCGCCTCGCGGGTCGGGAAGTGCCGGTAGAGGGTGGCGTTGCCGACGCCGGCCTCCTTGGCGATCTGGTCCAGCGGGACGTCGAGGCCGTGCCGGGAGAACATCTCGCGGGCGGCGGCGAGCAGCTGGTCCCGGTTGCGCTGCGCGTCGCGCCGGAGCCGTCCCGGGGGGTTCGCGCTGCTCGGTGCCATGGGCAGACCCTAGCAACCGCACGGCCGCCGGGTGTTCACCGGCACGACGGCCGGTCCGGTCCGCGCCCGCCCTGCAACTACCCTACGGGGGCGAGGAGAAGAGCGGCCCGAGCGGCCGCGGACCACGGGGGCGGCATGGCGACGGTGACGGAACTCCGGTACTACCCGGTGAAGGGCTGCGCCGGGGTGCGCACGGAGCGGGCGGAGGTGACCGCGGCGGGGCTCGCCCACGACCGGGAGTTCATGGTGGTGGACCAGGACGGCGTGTTCCGCTCCCAGCGGCGGGATCCGCTGCTGGCGACCGTCCGCCCGGCGGTGGCGGAGGGCGGCGCCCGGCTGGCGCTGGCCGCGCCCGGGGTGGCGCCGGTGGCCTTCGCCGTGGACACCGCGGGCCCGCGCCGCAAGGTCGAGCTGTTCGGCGTGCCGTACCCGGCCGTCGACCAGGGCGAGGAGGTCGCCGCCTGGCTGTCCCGGGTGCTGGGCGCGCCCAGCCGGCTGGTCCGGGTGCCACCGGAGCACGACCGGGCGACCGACGGGCTGACCCCGGGGACCTCGGGCTTCGCCGACAGCAGCGCGATGCACCTGCTCTCCCGGGCGACCTTGGACGACTTCAACGCGCGCACCGGCGAGGGCGTCGCCCCGCTGCCGGTGGAGCGGTTCCGCCCGAACCTGGTGGTGGACGGCTGGCCGGAGCCGCACACCGAGGACCTGCTGCGCCGCTTCCGCGTCGGCGGCGCCGAGTTCGGCTACACCAAGCTGGCGATCCGCTGCGCGGTGACGCTGGTGGACCAGCCGACCGGCGCCAAGGCGGGCCCGGAGCCGCTGCGCACCCTGGCGCGGTACCGCCGGGCGGCGGTCGGCGGGGTGGCCCTCGGCAGCAAGTTCGCCGTACTGCGCCCGGGCACCGTGCGGGTGGGGGACGATCTGGCGGTGGACGACTGGGGGCCGTCCGAGCTGTGACGCGGGTCCCGGTACGACCGTGGGCCCGCCGGAGGATACCCCCGGGCCCCCGGGTTCCCGGGCACAGCCCCCCCTGGACACAGCCCGAACCGGGCAAGAAAAAAACAAAAAC